>JAFLLC010000025.1 GCA_019162745.1 Deltaproteobacteria bacterium
AATTCTTATATCTGACAGTAATATGATGCTTTAACATGATTTTTCCTAAGCTTTTTCTTGGTGTTAAGTCCGACAGACTGCTAGTATGAAACATTCACCGCAAGGGGGTGCAATCCTAAGCAAAGGCAGTTTGTTGAGCTGCCTCCAGAAAAACTTTGCTGTTGATTTCATGATTTGCCCGGAGGGGAGATAAAGCGCGCCGTAGCATACAAAGCGATTGCCACTTTCAAGAAGCGCATTCGGCAGATTACACGCCGAACGTGCGGGCGCAGTCTGAATGAGGTTGCTGAAGAACTGAGGCGTTACATGCCGGGCTGGAAAGTCTATTTTAAATTGGCCCAAACGCCCAGTATATTTCAAAAACTGGATGGATGGCTGCGGCACCGGCTACGTGCATTGCAACTCAAGCAATGGCGACGGGGAGTGACGGTATATCGTGAAGTACGGAAAATGGGTGCGAGTGAGGGACAAGCTTGGAGAGTGGTGATCAATGTGCGCCGCTGGTGGCACAAGAGCCGCTACGAGATGAACTGTGTTATGCCCATTGCCTACTTCGATAAACTAGGGTACCCCGACTCTCATGACCTCAACTACTCGAACCGCCCGGTGCGGACCCGCATGGCGGGTGGTGTGGGAATTGCGCCTTGCAAGCGCATGAAATTCAGTTGTCTGAAATGGCAACCCTGATAAAGCCTAACCAGCAGTCAGGTACCGAGTCTTGTTTAGCGATTGGTTACAATCACTGCGAAGCGTAGACAGGGAGATTGTAGGCCGGAACGAAAGAGAACGGAGACATAGCCCCGAAATCGAACTTGGTTGGAGTAGCTGACCTTGTCTCTCAATGGGGAAAGCAGAATTCCAGAAAGCGCAACGGTGAGTTTTCTGGAGTACTCCCGGGGTCCAAACCGCCAGCATGCAATCAAAGGAGGTCATGCGAACAAGGGAGATCCATTCAGCTCAAGCGAAAGCTTGTAAGGTCAGACAAGCTAAACGGCAAGGATGGCCTGACGGCGGGATGGAAGTCAGACTGCCGGATAGTACTCCGAGATAGGGAGAGCCAATTACATGGGGAAGCGGGCAGCAGGAGATGAATTGTTCATGGGAAACATGAGTTCCATTCAAAGGGAGGAAATGGACTTCTATGCAATGAGAAGAACGACCAATCATGGAAACAGGACTTGAACAAATAGCAGAGAAAGCTCGGAGCGATGCGAAGTTACGATTCACCTCACTGGCTCATCATATTACTCGGGAGCGTGTATGGAAGAATCTGCAACAGATTCCCGGTAACACCGCACCAGGTACAGATGGCCAGCGTGTGGCGGATGCAAAAGAAAGCTTTGATGTATGGATTGAGCCAATGCTCCAGTCCATGCACCGCCAAGGGTATAAAGCGCCGTCGATCAGGCGAGTCTATATTCCCAAGCCCGGTAAATAGGAGAAACGGCCATTGGGCGTGCCCTGTGTTTCGGATCGGGCACTTCAGAGAACGACCTCTCAGGTACTATCAGCCATCTGTGAACAGGACTTACTGGACTTTTCGTTTGGAGGTAGACCCGGTAGAGGAGCCCACAGCTGTGGCGACCCTGAATGAAATCATTGCAGGGCGTAAAGTAGGCTGGGTGCTGGAGGCGGACTTGAAGAACTTCTTCGGCAGTCTGGATCATGAGTGGGTCATGCGCATCGTGGAGCACCGAGTTGGCGATCCACGTATCTTAAACCTGATAAAACGATGGCTGAAGGCGGATGTACTGGATGAAGAAGGCACCCCGCAAGGTGGATCAATCAGTGTCTTACTGAGTAATCTCTACCTTCATTATGTACTTGATCTCTGGTTTGAGAAAGCTATCAAGCCACGGATGGAGGGTGAGGCTTATCTTGTAAGATATCGTTACGACTTCGTTGTGTGCTTTCAATATCGGTCGGATGCGGTACGCGTTCAAGAAGTGCTGACGAAACGTTTACAGAAATTTACGCTGACACTGGAACTGAGTAAGACAAAACTTGTGGAATTCAGTCGCTATGCGCAGAAGTATGCCGGAAAAAGAGGGAGGAAGCGTCCCAAAACGCTTAAGTTTCTGGGCTTTACCTTCTATTGTTCCCGTAACCTGAAAGGAAACTTCAGGGTGGGTATGCGCACTGAAAATATTCGCGTGCATCGGAGCATGCAACGGCTAAGCGACCTGATGAGACGAATGATGCATTTGCCGATACAGGAACAGGTGAAGAATCTGAATAGCGTTCAACGAGGGCACTACGCCTACTTTGGTATAGCCGGAAACTACTTGGGTATATCAAGAGTCTATCGCAGTGTAGAAAGATAGTGGAAGAAAATGCTCAGTAGTCGAAGCCAGAAAGGAAAGGTGACATGGGATACCTATCATGTCCTGAAAACACGGTTTGGCTTGCTGCGTCCAAAGCTATCCGTTTCATACGGAAAGCCGCAAGGTCTTGCAATTCTGTAAGTCATCCTCTGAAGAGCGTAGTGCGGGAAATCCGCATGCTACGTTGTGTGGGAGCAGGGTACGGGAGACCGGCCCTGCGACCCGGTGTGAGCGGACAGGATTTTGGGCCGTCCCCTATCTCGATTTTAAAAAAATAATGCACTGCATTGTAATAGTAAGTTGCTCCTTCGTGAGGTTTTATAGAAAAGTGAAAAGATAATTCTTACAAATTATAAAATAAATAATGGGTTGAAAGGTCACTAATAGAATGAAGAAAATAGCAATAATAGGAACAAATGGAATACCCTCTAGATATGGAGGATTTGAAACTTTGGCAGAATATCTATCGAAATATTTAAGTGATCAATATGACGTGTCCGTGTATTGCTCCAAAGAGCATCAACGCATAGAGAGAAAAAATTATAATAATTCAAAGTTAATATATTTGCCATTTAAAGCAAATGGATGGCAATCAATGATTTATGACGCAGTTTCAATATTTCATGCGTACATAAAATCTGATGTATTGATTATTCTTGGCTTTTCAGGAGTTATCGCCTTTCCGTTTAAGTCTTTTTTTAACAAAAAAATTGTTTTTAATATTGGCGGTATTGAGTGGAAAAAAGTAAGAGGAAACAAGACGTTTGCAGTAATAGAAGTTGTAGTAAAAAAGTTTTTTGAAAAGGTATGTGTATATTTTTCTGATATAATTGTTGTCGATAACCAGGTGTTATTTGATTATGTAAAAAATAAATATAATAGAGACAGTGTATTGGTTGAGTATGGCGGTGATCATGCTGTAGCAGAGCCAATTACAGATGAATATATAAGAAAATATCCGTTTATGAGCAATCCATATGATGTTACAGTAGCTCGTGCTCAAGAGGATATGAATATTCATTTGATTATTGACGCATACAAGGATATGCCAATGAGGAATTTGGTCGTTGTTTCGAATTGGAATTCATCAGAATATGGGAAAGATATCATATCAAAAACAAGAGGAAAATATTCCAATATATATCTGCAGGATGCTGTTTATGACTTACCTGAGCTGAACGCCATCAGAAGTAATGCACGTTTGTATTATCACACTCATTCACTATGCGGGACAGCTCCATCATTAACAGAGGCAATGTATTTGGGTTTAGCTGTGATTTGTTATGATGTTGATACCAACAGGGCGACGACAGAAGGAAAGTCAATATACTTTAGTGATATAACAGCCTTAAAAAAAATATTATTTGAACTGAGTGAGGATCGTATAAAAGAAATCTGTAAAGATATGAAGGCTATTGCAGTAAAAAGATATACCTGGTGTAGAATCGTAGATCTATATAAGACGTGTGTTGAGTAAGATATGAATAAATATTGAATTACAAGTGTGAGTATCTGTGATTGACGACAATATCAACGTTTGTGTTGTTGTTAAATCAGAAACCGGCTAAAAAAAATCTGAAAATAGATATGAAGGTGCTGCATGTTACAAATAATTATCCTACCGAAGATCATCCGTATTATGGAATATTTGTTAAGGAACAAGTTGAGAGCCTGTCCTGTATGGGCATAAATAATGATATATTTTATATTAATGGAAGAGAAAATGGTAAATATGCATATATCAAAGCCGTATATAATCTATGGTTTATATTGAAAAAGGAAAAATACGATATCATTCATTGTCATCACAGTTTTAGTGGAGTAGTATTTTTATTGTCGTCTGTTTTCTTTCGATGCAAGTGTTTGTTGTCATATCAAAATCCTCCTGAAAGAGAAGGTGGTATGTTGTTGTTTTATATCTGTAAGACTTTGTTTGACGGTATTATTGTCAAGCATAAAGTAGTGGATAATAGTAAGACTAATATTTATTATTTACCCAATGGCGTTAATATAAATATATTTAAGCCAATGGATAAGTCGCTTGCTAAAAGCAGGCTGGGATTAAGTGATAATGTGCGATATATCCTTTTTATGGATTCGTATAAGTTAAGAAAACAGAAACGTTTAGACAGGTTTAATGAAACATTGGCAATAATTAAATGCAAGTACAATATACATGATGTTGAACCACTGATCCTTACAGGAGTAAAAAGGGAGTTAGTGCCATTGTATGTCTGTGCATCGGATTTACACATAATAACATCTGACTTTGAGGGATCACCAAATTCAGTAAAAGAGTGTTTGGCCTGCAATATTCCTGTCGTCTCTACTCCTGTAGGTAATGTTCATGAAATGATTGCTGGCATTGATGGTTGTTATGTGTCGAATACATTTGATGCAGAAGAATTGGCGGAGTTGTCATTCAAAGTGCTTAATTCTGAAAGCCGTTTTAATAATAGTTCAATTAAAAGCCATCAACTTGACAGCATAAGCGTAGCGAAAAAACTGTCAAATATTTATAAAGAATTATTATCAATAAGATAAGATGGAAAAAAAATATATTGTAAAATTTGCAGTGCGTTCATTTGTCGCTCGAATAATCCAGTATACAAGATATCTGAAATATAGGACGATCGGTCTTGATCTGCACCCAACTGTCATTATTGAACGAAATACTAATATTGATAGGTTATATCCCGCAGGAATTCATATCGGAAAAAATAGCTTGATTGCATCACAGGTATCAATAATGAGTCATGATCATTGTAAAAGAGTTAATGGGCAACCTTATATGGCTGATGTATATATTGGAGAACGATGTTTTGTGGCAATAGGAGCGATTATTCTTCCAGGCATTACTATCGGAGATGAAGTTATCGTTGGGGCGGGATCAGTTGTAACAAAAGATGTCCCATCACATAGTATAGTTGCAGGAAATCCTGCAAAGATAATCAGGAGTGGTATAGAAATGAGTGAAATTGCGGCATTGATAAATTGGTCTAACAAAAAAAATAAAATACAATGAAAAAAAGAATATATATAGCAGGTTGTGGAGGTATGCTTGGTGAAGCTTTTTATTCAAATTATTCTGACGATTATGAATTAAAATGTACAGATAAAGATGTTAATGAGCCATGGTTGTCGTTTTTGGATTTTCGCGATCATGAGGCATACAAAAAAGATGTGTTAGACTTTCAGCCTGATTATCTGTTTCATTTAGGTGCGTATACTGATCTCGAGTATTGTGAAAATAATGCTTTAGATACTTATAATACAAATACGATTGCCGTTGAAAATGCCGTATATATTGCGAATGAATTGAATATCCCTGTTTTATACATCAGTACTGCTGGGATATTTGACGGAAATAAAGAGCTGTATGATGACTGGGATGTTCCGAATCCATTAGGCGTATATGCTCGTTCAAAATATATGGGTGAACGTTTTGTTATCGAAAATGCAAGCAGATACCTTGTTTGTCGTGCAGGATGGATGATGGGGTCGGGTCCATTGAAGGATAAGAAATTCATTCAAAAGCTTATGATGCAGATTAAGAATGGTGCAACTGAGCTTTTTATTGTAAATGATAAAGATGGAACGCCGACTTATACACATGATTTTGCCGAATGTGTTAAGCAACTTATAGAAAAAGAATATTGGGGCTTATACAATATGGTCTGTGATGGTCAAACAAGCAGATTAGAAGTGGCAACTGAATTATTGCAAATACTTCAGCTTGAAAAAAAGATAGAAATTAAACCCGTTACATCTGATCATTTTAAAGAAACTTACTATGCTGATCGCCCTGCATCAGAACGCCTTCAAAATATAAAATTAAATTTAAGAGGTGTTAATTTAATGCGGGACTGGAAAGTGGCTTTAAAAGAATATATTGACAACTATTATCTGGATTATTATTTGTAGGTATACTATATATATGATCAGATAAAAATCTTTAAATAAATATTTTATGTTAAAAATCGGTATTGTTGGTGCTGGTAGAATGGGCATCACACATTACTCTATCATAAATAGTCATCCAGATATCACGGTATCATCAGTAGCCGATCCATCTGGATTGATTTTGAGTATGATGAAGAAGTATCTTTCAATCAAGACATATAAAAATTATCAAGATCTCATTAAAAATGAAAAACCTGATGCTCTTCTTGTTTGTACCCCACCAAATCTTCATTTTGACATATTGCAAAAAGCGGCTGAAAATAATAGCCACGTTTTTGTAGAGAAACCATACACTACAGATTGCCAACAATCACACGAGCTTTCAAGAATATTTACAAGCAAAGGATTAGTAAATCAGGTTGGTTATGTGAATCGATTCAATGACGTATTTTCAGAAGTTCGTCGTCTTGTAGCAGAAAGTGTTATAGGTGATATTATCAGATTTAAGTCAGAGATGTACAGTTGTACAGTTGTCAAGCCAGATGAAGGAGAAGGGTGGAGAGGTTCGAGAGAAAGTGGCGGAGGCGCTGTATATGAGATGGCATCACATGCCATCGATCTTGTGAATTATATCGTCGGTAAGCCAGATAAGGTTATAGGTTCAAGCCTTAACAGCATTCATTCAAAAAAGGTTGAAGATGCGGTTTCTTCGACATTTGTGTATAGAAATGGATGTTCTGGAACTATCTATATCAATTGGAGCGATGAGAGCTATAGGAAACCGACAAACAAAATAGAACTGTTTGGTAGCAAAGGTAAAATACTTGCAGATCAACACAGTTATAAAATATTCTGCAATGACGCAAATCAACAGTATGATTACCGTCAGGGCTGGAATACCCGGTTTATTACTGATGTATTTAAAAATGTCCCGTTTTATGTTAGAGGAAACGAGTTTACCAATCAGCTCTATCACTTTGTTGATTGTATTCAGAAACCAGGCCTGAAAAATATTTGTTCATTCAGTGATGGAGCTGATGCTCAGGATGTCATGGATAAAATATTCAATGATTTTGCAATCAACGGGAAGGCATAAATATGGAACATATTGACAATATCGTTTTTGGAGATAACCAATTTTTCGGTATCAACCACATGTCACAGGAAAAAGCTCAGCAGCTTGCAGAGCAGTTTTTCGATATAAAAAATATATTTAAAGTTTACCAGTATGTTTTTGATGCTGGAGTAAATGCTGTTATGCTCAACAGCAATGATCGAGCTAAGGAGATATGTGAACATTTTCGTTTAAATTCGTCCAGTTACCCTTCTTTGAATTGGTATCCATCGATTCCTTATCCTCATAAGTATGCTAATCTTGTTGCAGAAAAAGGTATATTTCCTGCTATAAATGAGGTTCTTTTCAAGGATAATTCTGCTCGTAAAGTTATGGGTATGATTACAAAAGGCAGCACTGCGGTTTTGACAAAAGATGCGATAAAATTAATGCAACTATTGATTGATGTTGAAATGAAGATGTTTATTGGTCTTGATATCAAAGTTGTTTTTTTGCAGAATATAATTACAGACTTAATTCTTGGATATGATCAGAGAGATATATTTTATGAATATTGTGAATATATTCGTAAAAAGTATAAAGCCTTGCCTGGTCTGATTACACAGAATATGCCTTTTTTGAAAAAGAAATTTCAGGAGTGGGGAATAAAAGGCGTTGTTATTTGTTCTTCATACAATAAAATAGGGTATCTCATGTCTCCAGATAGAGATTCCTATATATTAGCAACCGAGAATAATAATCCATCTGATTATCAGTTGATGGCAATGTCAACTCTTGCATCTGGTGCGATTCCTGCAAAAGAAGCTTATGAATTTATTAATCAGCAAAAACTTCAATCAGTTGTTTTTGGCGCTTCTTCGAAGAAGAATATTGATGAGACTGTGGGCTTGATAAAAATATAATCATAGGATAAGATTGTTTTCTGAGAAGTATATACTTGTTACAGGGGGAACAGGGTTTGTAGGTTCAGCTTTTATTAAACGACTTTTGCAAGATAACGCTTTCGTCCGAGCGGCAGTACGCAGAGAGATATATGAGTTACAAAAGGGATTAGATCTGGTTCAAGTAGGAGATTTGACTCCTGATATTGATTGGCAAGGAGCTTTGAGTGGTGTAGATTTAGTTGTTCATCTTGCTGCTCGGGTGCATGTGATGCACGATGAGGCGGTTGATCCGCTGGCTGAATTTCGTCGCGTGAATGTTGAAGGAACACTTAACTTGGCGCGGCAGGCTGCGTTGGCTGGTGTTCGGCGTTTTGTGTTTGTGAGTTCGATCAAGGTTAATGGTGAGTCTACGGTTTTGGGCAAGCCGTTTTCTGCTCACGATAACCTTGATCCGCAGGATCCTTATGGTATCAGCAAGTATGAGGCTGAAAGGGGTTTACTTGAGCTTGCATCAGAAACAGGTATGGAGGTGGTGATTATTCGCCCTCCATTGGTGTATGGACCCGGTGTGAAGGCAAATTTTGCATCCATGATGAGCTGGCTTGACCGGGGAATCCCGCTTCCTTTGGGTGCTGTTCATAATCAACGCAGTTTTGTGGCGGTTGATAATCTTGTTGATTTGATCGTAACCTGTCTTGATCATCCGAAAGCGGCCAATCAGATTTTTCTTGTGTCGGACGGTGAAGATCTGTCCACAACTGAGCTGCTGCAGCGTATGGGGCGTGCTCTAGGTAAGCCAGCTCGATTGATTCCTGTTCCGGTTGGGGTGATGCAGGGTGCTGCAAATCTGCTTGGGAAGGGAGCTGTCGCGCAGCGTCTTTTTGGATCGTTACAGGTGGATAGCTCGAAAGCTCGTGATCTTCTTGGTTGGAAGCCTGTGGTAACGGTTTATGAGGCGTTACAAAAAACGGCTGATGCTTTTAACTCATTGCATAAAAAGTAATATCACTTGATAATCTGTTGTTTTTATTGTTCATGAAGCGACTTTTTGATATCACCATGTCGTTTCTCGCTCTTGTTGTGTTCGGTTTGCCGATGTTTGTTGTGGCTTTGTTCATAAAGCTTACTTCGAAAGGCTCGGTACTTTACTGGTCGGATCGAGTTGGAAAGAACAATGCTATTTTCAGGATGCCGAAGTTTCGCACCATGCTTGTTGATACGCCTGCAGTTGCAACCCACCTTATGTCAGATCCCGACAGATTTCTTACACCCATCGGCAAGTTTTTAAGGAAGACAAGTATCGATGAACTGCCTCAGCTCTGGAGCATTCTGAAAGGAGATATGAGTATCGTCGGTCCGCGACCGGCACTGTTCAATCAGGATGATCTGATTGCGTTGCGGACTGAAAAGGGTGTGCATATTCTTACTCCCGGACTTTCAGGCCCTGCGCAGATCAACGGCCGTGACGAATTGCCGATACCGGTTAAGGTCGAATTCGATGAGTACTATCTGAAGAACCGCTCTTTTCTTTTCGACATGAAAATAATATTCCAGACCATTATTAAGGCAGTCAAGGGCGATGGAGTGACGCATTGAAGATATTTTGAATTTTGAATGCTGAATTTTGGATTGAATTGGGATGAAGAGAAGAGTTGCCCACGAATTACACGAATTTGCACGAAAAGAGAATTGGCAGTTGGTTTTCTCTGGCTTCGCCGATAAAAACAACTGCCGGTTTTTCGATTAAGAGCGAATTAAGGCTGTTTCGCTATCCAGCCCCCTCTTGTCATCTCGACCAACGGGAGAGATCTCAATGCAATACCGGGGATTGGGATGAAGAGGAAGAGTTTTGCCCGCTAATTGACGCGAA
>JAFLLC010000211.1 GCA_019162745.1 Deltaproteobacteria bacterium
TGGACATGCCAAGGTCTTTATTTTCAAAATAGGCAGAGAGCTCACGGTTTTCAGCAAGATCCTGCAAATCGTTTATCCGCTCGGAAAAAAAATAGCCGAGAGCCGTACCACGCTTGCCGGCATCCTCCAGCAGCCTGGCTTTGGCAGCCTGCTGGATTTCACTGCGCGACCGGTAAAGATCCGTCAGCAGGAACGCCATATAGCCAACCAACATAAGGACGAATGCAATTATGGCAAAACGACGCAAAAACAGACTCATGCAAAGCACCTTTGGTGATAAATGGTTCATTCAACTGTGACCACTATACTAATCGTAATATTGTGTATATGCATTATAAATAAGCATCAGCAAAGAACCTGTCGCTGGATACTCACACCAAAGGCAGCGTCAACGGGCTATCCCCTCCAGGTCCGCTGATCGGCAAACTAATCATAAAGGTTGTGCCGCTACCCGATTCGCTTTCAAGGGTAATTTCACCGCCATGCTTCCTGATAATGTCGTAACTGATACTCAGCCCCAGACCAGTTCCCTTGCCGACATCCTTGGTGGTGAAAAACGGATCAAAAATACGCGTGCGGATGTCGAGCGGAATGCCGCACCCGGTATCGGCAACGGTCAAGAGGACTCTCTCCGCATCGGCAGAGGTCGTAACGGTAATACGCCCATGGCCATCAATGGCATGGGCAGCGTTCACCAGCAGATTGGCAATCACCTGATTGATCTGCTGAGGATTGCAGACTATCAGCGGTATGTCCCCCAACTGCAGGTCAAGATCGGCAACGTATCTGATCTCATTGCGGACAATGTTAGCCGTACTCTGTACACATTGGTTCAGATCCGTTTCTTTCAGACTATCTTCATCGGTGCGGGCAAAATCCTTCAGGTCAAGCACAATCCGCTTGACCCGCTCGGCCCCCTCCAGGGATTCGGCGATGAGCGGGGGAATATCCTCCAGAATGAAGAAGAGATCAAGGCGTTGGCGCAACTCTTCAAGCTGTTTATGCTCTGCATCGGGGCAGCACTCTTTAATGGTCTCTTCAAGAGCAGACAGGTACTGCTGTTCGACGTCGGCATAATTTTTGAGGGTTCTCAGATTGCTCATAATGAAGCCCATCGGATTGTTGATCTCATGGGCGACCCCCGCTGCCAACTGACCGATAGAAGCGAGCTTGTCCTGATGAAGCAATATACTGTCTTTTTGGCGGTTCTTGTTCACCTCCTCGGCAACCCTTGCTTCCAGCGTCTCGTTCAATGCCTGTAGTTCATGAACGCGATCGGCGATCACTCGCGACATCGTGTTGAAAGCAACTCCCAGTTGCCCAATATCATCTTCACCTTCGTACACCGGAGACGGCGTGAAGTTACCCGAGGCGACCTGAAGACTCGTCTCGGTTAACCCGGTCAGATGTCTGGTCAGCCACGCACCGACAAACAGGAGAATGATTGAGGAAAGCAGCAGCTCGAAAGCCGCAATGGTTACCCCCTGCGTAAGTAGCGAACGCCGGGCTTTGACAATCTGCGCCAGGTTGAGGCCGATATGGAGGGTGCCCAGTCGCTGACCGTGCAGGGTAACGGGAACCGCAACATTGTAGCGGGGTTCTTTGTTAGTATCGAAAAGGGCAAAACTGCCGCTTGGCTCTGGCAGTGGTGTTTCACTGTGCCAGCCGCTTGCAGCGACCCGCCTGTCTGAGCGGTCAACAACGACTATGTAATCCAACCCGCTTGTCACCCGGCTTTCATCAAGGACGGCCTGAACCGTCGCCAGGTCAAGTTGTGCCAGTGGAGCTGTCAGAGCGGCATTAAGAACCGAAACCGTCTGTTCTGCCTGCCAGCGAACCTGATCGCTCATAGAACCATGAAGCAGGCGCAGACTGTTGCCAACCAGCATGGTCAGCATCACGACCTCAATACCGATCGCCAGAAAAATCAGTCTGCCGCGTACGGTATGCCATGGCGAAATACGTTTCATTTTTCTTCACGCTTGAGGACAGACCGAACCTCGGCGGCATATTTATCGAGAGTTGCAAGCTCTTTGGCTCCCAGCTTGCGATAACCCTCCAGCTTATTTACCTCGAAGTACCGCTGTGCTTCCGGCGTGGCGGCAAAATCCCACAGTGCCCTATCGATGCGCTTTTTCATGCCTGAACGTTTGCTGTTCAGCATATAGACGCGCCCCGGCATGGCGGAACTTTCAGCCAGAATCCGCAGCTGCTTTTTAACGTCGGGCTGCAATTTCTGGAAGTTCGCCAGGGAGGTGAAGCCAACGACAGCCTCGCCGGCAAGTATCAATTGCGCGACACTGTCTGAAGCACTGACATATTTTATTTTAGTGGTAGCAAGACCGTTGTCCACCATCCAGTGTTGTCCCCAGAGGGTCACCAGAGAGGAGGGACTCAGTCCAAGGATGTTTTTGCCTTGCAGCTCTGAAGGTTTACGGATCGGGTTCGTAACGGCCACAATAGCAACCGCTTTGAAGTCAGCCTTGTAGGTGAGCAGCGACAGGTAGCGTGCATCGGTCTGAAGCAAGCGTGCCTGGTGCCCTGTCGTAATAGCAATATCATAATCCTGGTGCAGGGCCCGCCGCGCAAACTGGGTAAAATCCGGGGCCGTCACCACTTCTACCGGCATACCGAGCGTTTTTTCCAGATAGAGGCGCAGCGGCTGATACATCTCCAGGATGACCCGTGCACTGGTGTGAGGAGCCACACCCAGTACGAGCACATCTTGTGAGTGGGCATTTACCGCACCGGCGAGGAGACAGATTGTAAGAAGTACAGCGGACAGTCCTGTTTTCATGATTGCTCCTTTTTTCTGCATCAATTATCGACACCTTGCCATATTACGATTAACGTCACAATCTTCTACCACCGATCGATCGAAACCTGTTCAACTTTGTTCTGCTGCCGTCATACAATTATCACCCGGAGCGGCTCTGTTATTAAACCGCTTCCGGGCCGTTGGTCGGCAATATGACCATAAATGTCGTGCCGACGCCCAGTTCACTGATAACCTGAATTTCTCCACCATGTTTTTTGATGATGTCATAACTGATGCTCAGTCCCAGACCAGTCCCTTTGCCAACCTCTTTCGTGGTAAAAAACGGATCAAATATTTTATCCACGACCTCTGACGAAATGCCGCACCCCGTGTCTGCAACCATCATCATGACAGAGTCATTCTCATGCAACGTCGTTACAGTAATGGCACCAAAGTTCTCCATGGCATGGGCCGCATTGACCAGAAGGTTGGCGATCACCTGGTTGATCTGTTGGGGATTACAAATAACCTGAGGAATGCTTCCCAGCTGCATATCAAGCTCAGCAACGTATCTGATCTCGTTGCGAACAATGTTTGCGGTGCTCTGTATACAGTGGTTCAGATCGGTTTCCCTCAGGCTGCTTTCATCAATGCGGGCAAAATCTTTCAGGTCCAGAACAATCTGTTTGACCCGCTCGGCTCCATCCAGCGACTCTGAAATCAAGATGGGAACATCCTGTTGCAGGAAGAACATATCAAGACGTTCGTACAACGCTTTCAGCAGTGTTCGCTGTTCCTCGGGGCAGTTGACTTTAACAGCATCTTCGAGAGCAGACAGGTACTGTTGCTCCATCCTGGCATAATTTTTTAGCGTTCTCAGATTGCTCATAATGAAGCCCATTGGGTTGTTGATCTCATGGGCAATTCCAGCGGCCAGCTTTCCGATAGAAGCCAGCTTGTCCTGATGAAGCATGATGCTGTCTTTTTCTCTGCCCTTACGCACCTCTTTGACAACACGCTCTTCCAACCGCTCATTTAGGAGCGTCAACTGCCGCTCTGACTCCCGTAAAGCCAGTGCAGCCAGTTTTTGCTCATCAATATCCAGATTGGTACCAACAATCAGTTTTGGCGAACCATCCTGGTGATGTTCCACTATCCTGCCTCTGGACATTACCCAACGCCACTCGCTTGATTTACACAAGAGACGGTGTTCAACCTCGCAAACGGAAGAACGCCCGGAGATAAAATCCTGCAGAACTGAATGCACCATCAGATAGTCATCCGGATGAATCAGGGCTTCCCAGGTTTTGATATCCGGGACCAGATCTTCCGCCGCATACCCCAGCATAGTTGCCCATTCGTCACTGTATGACATATCCCCCGTTACCATATTCCATTTCCAAAGACCCAGCCCGCCACCCTCCAGTGCCAGTGCCAACCACTCACGTTTATTGCGCAACTCTGTTGCAGCAACCTGCAGAAATCTGTTTCGATACACGACCATCGACACATAAACAGGTTGGCCTTCAACGGTGAAGTTGATGGTAACCTGACGATGATCCGCTGAATACAGCGCATAGTGAGAGCCAGAAATGACTTCAGGGGTAGACAGCTGAATATCAAGTCCACCAGTACTCAAGCTCAGCTTGATTTCTCCTGCAATCACGCTGGCCATTTCGCCTATGGCATCTGGAATGTCCTTACGCTCCCCGGCACTTTCAAATCCGGTCATATGAGCAGCTACTACCTCGGCGACACCGACTGGACAATGAATTGAAACAGAACCGGAGTAAACCCCGACAAAACTTACAGTTGCAGACATTGAATCAGTAAATTCAGCCGGTAGCACTGATTCTTTCTCAATCCCCTCCGGTTTCAACTGGGTCATGCTTTCAAACACCCATTGGGAAAGCCTGGCAAGGTGACTGGAAACTATTTTCCCGAGTTTTTCTCCTGACAAATCAGATTTTCCTGTAGCATCATAAAGCTGCCTTAGAGCAAATACAAAAGGCTGCAAATCAACATTTTTATTATTCAACATATTATTATCCTCATGCTTCAAACCATTGCCCCGTTGCATTTGGGTCTCATTCTATTTCTGCAGCAGTCTGTTGAAGCGGTGTAATTTCTCTTCAAATAGGCACCTGTCGAAAGGTTTAACAATATAGTCGTCACAGAGATTATCCAGAATAAGATCCGCTTTATCCCACGGTGAATCGCATGCAGATATAACAAAAATCCGGGTTCGATACTCACTAAAGGCCGAATTACTTTTTTCAAGAGATCGTATTTCTTTGATCAGAGCAAGCCCATTCATCTCCGGCATTATTAAGTCAACACAGATAAGGCTATATGGATTTCCCTCTGAATGTGCATTTTTAAAAAGGCTTAGCCCCTCTTTACCATTTTCTGCGGTATCACACGGTGCATAATTAGAAAGAAAGGAACTAAGTACCGTCCTGTTTATCTCTTCATCTTCAACAACCAGGTAACGCTTCATGTTTTAACTTCTCCTTATACTTATCCAACTGATTATCTAATCAGAACCAGTGTTGTCCGGTTAGGTCCTTGCATGGTTCTTTGAGATAAAAATATGTATAAAATCAGCATGATGTCGCATTTTTTACTTGACTTTTGGTATAATACTTTGGGGTCGTGTTCGTAACTATCTAATATTACAGAGGTTACGACATGCGAGCTTTAAAATGGCTGAAACGACGACAAAAACCATGGGCGTTCAAGACAATGCTTGCCCCCTTATGTAAGTTGATTTGTTGTGGAACACAACCTATTTTACTGTATATCGAGACGTTATACTACTAATAATATCAGTATGTTATGATGTTTTTACAACTGCTAAAGTTGCGTTATGAATTAATATCAAAAGCACAGATTAACTCAAATGGCATCAGGTGTATTATTTGTTCTTGTGGCGTATGTCATCCACTTATAATTTTGCCAGCGTCTGCTCCAGCATGATTGCCTGTTCAAGCTGTACTGCCGGAACGGTCAGCGCACTCATCGCCAGATGGTGCAAACCACCATCCCTGCTATTTCTGATAAGCGAAACCGGCCCCTGAATATCTTCATTAGTCAGCTCAAAAGCCTGTCCAACAAGAAGCCTGACATTCTCATACACGACACGGCTAACATTGATCTTGGGATTAGTCGCATCATAGGAGCGATTACGTACCTCCTGCAGCTGTTCAGTCAGCCTGTTTCGAGCAGCAATAAAGGTATTCAGATCCCGTTTATCCGCAGAAATTGCGGTAAACTGGTCATTCAAGACGACTAACTGACTGTTCAGCGCCTCTGTCTCGTCAAAGTCCCGGTAACTGATACCTGCCATGACTACCGTCGCCATGGAAGTCCTGGTGCCGAGTGCTCCAGACTCAACACCTGCCAGAGCAATACACTTTCCGCCGCCGAAGGTCCCCTTGTTGATCAGGAGCGCCCCCAGACAGCGAACCTGACAGTTTCGCATCTCTACCTCAACCAGCACCGAGCCATCGCACACAATGATCGTATCATTACAGAAGTTTACCGTGAGATCACCACCGCAGCGGATCATTCCCGCACCGCCACCGTTCATGCCGCAAAGTGATATATCGCCATCAGAGGCAAGCTGGCAGTTATCGGCATTTCCGTGAATCTTCAGCCCCTTGGTCGCCTTCACACTGAAACCGTCAAGCACGTCACCGGTTATCTCCACAAAACCGTTAAAGTCAATATTGCCGACTTTGAAATCTACATCCCCTTTAACGGTGTACGTATTTTCAATTGTCAACACGCCATCTGCGTGGCAGACACGTCCTGCCGCTTCTGCATACACGGTTTGACCGTCATCCCCCAGAGAGACGAACTCTCCCAACTGCAGCATAAGTGAAGTACCAGGAGTCGCCGGAATATTAATTCCCTGCACGGTTTTACCGCTGCTCCCTGGGCCGGGACGGTGGATCACCCCGATTTTGTCTCCAGGGTTAACATTTAAAAATGCCTGTACTTTTCTGAAACTGACCGTTCCTGAGAGCGTATCCGCATCACTTGAGCCATCATCCAACGCATCAGCCAGAGAAAATTCAAGCCAACCAGGCTCACCCTGCATCATGGTTGTTCCTTCAGCCAAAAGCGCCCCGGCCAGCGATTTGCGCTCTGAAGCCGCCAGGATGAGTATTGTCAGATTCGAATCTATAACGCCTTCCGTAATCTGGCACTGGGCCATAAACTGCGTTAATTCAGCTTCAGTCAGCACGACTCCACCCGCCACCGGCAGATAACGTGCCGTACAGGTGGTGCCGTCGGCAGAAATATCCAACAGCAAACGAAACCCGGCGCGCATCAGTTCATACTGTTTCATCTGTCCTGCTTCAGTCAGATTACTCGCTACGGTCATGGCAGTACCTCGCGTACACTTAAAGCAATTCACTCCGCCTTATCAGCCCACCTCTATTAGTAATTCCCGCTAGTTGCCGTAAAGCTTCAGCGCCGGTGCCGATATATATTGAAACAGCTCCGGATCGAACTCTGTGCCAACACGGCCAGCCAGTTTCACCAGCACCTTCTCAATTGCAGCCAATCCAGCCTGAAACCCCATCTCCGTATCAACGGCATTTGCAAGACAGACGATGGCAGCCCCCAGAGGAATGGCAGACCCTGCCAATCCATCCGGGAAGCCGCTCCCGTCAAAGCATTCATGATGATGCCTGACCAGCCGCCCAATCGGCTTGAGGTCTGCAACGGTCTCAATCATGCTCTGGCCGATTACCGAATGCGCTCGATAGAGTGAAAGTTGGGTCTCTGTCATGCTTTCCGGCGGTGCGTCCAACACATCGTCGGAAAGGGCGTTTTTACCTATGTCATGCAGCAATGCTGCCATCTGGATGTCTTCTGTTTCGTGGGGGGGAAGGTCAAGGGCAGTGGCAACTGCAACCGCCAAAAACGAGGTGTTGGCGGCATGACGACGTGACGTCGGCACACGCAGATCTATCAGTCCGGCTAACGCTCCAATCAGCATCCGGTAGCTGCCCTGTTGATGTTGCACATCCTGTTGCGCCTCCAGAAGTTGGCGCTCCAGCTCAGCTGTCTGCAGCCGGAGCTTCTCTTCCTGATTCTGACGCTGCAGCTCCAGCCGCTCCTGCAGTAGCGACAGCTCGGCCTTTGCCGCTTTTTTACGAGCATACTCCTCGACAGCGTCTCTCACGCTCTGCAGCAGCTCATTATCATCCCACGGCTTGCTGATGTAGCGAGTCGCCCCACCGCTATTCATGGCATCGATAGTCGCCTGAAAGTCGGAGTAACCGGTAATCAGCATCCGTACAGCATCGGGCGCCAACTCGCGGGAGAGCGTCAGGAATTCGGTGCCGCCCATTTCCGGCATGCGCTGATCAGAGATAATAACGGCGACCTCTTCAAGCGTGGCGAGCAGCTTCAAAGCCTCTTTGCCGCTTGAGACAAGGCTGACAAGGTACGGTTCACGCGCAAACAGTCGCCGCAAGGACGACAGTACACCTAACTCATCATCAACAAACAGGACCATAGCTACTCCTTTTTACATATCCATTTACCGGTTGCGCCACGACTACCGCCCGCAGCGTCAAGGGCCTCATAGCCCGCGTCTCCGGAAACTTTTTTCTGATTGCCATTGGCCGGTTTGCCTTCAAACTCCGCCACAAATTCAGTGCAAACTGCAGCTCGCTGCAAAGACCGTAGAGAACGACAAGAATCCCTATGTATACGATTAGCTGCATAAAAACCATCCCGTGTATTTGCCCGCTTTTACGATCAGTATGACGTAATTTGCAGATTTACAACTTGTAACCTATGCCAACTTGAAACGCTTCACCAGCGCCTGCAACCGTTCCGCCATATTGTAGAGACTGTTAGCGGCGTCAGCCGATTCATGGGCACCCTGTGATGTTTCATGCACCACCTCGGAGATCTGCATGATGTTGCTGGTTATCTCGTTAGTGGTAGCGGTCTGCTCTTCGGCGGCTGTGGCTATCTGATTAACCTGCTGCGTTACTTCGTTCACCTGGGCCAGGATCTGCTGCAGCGCCTCGCCGGAACGGCTGGCCTCGGCGGTGCCATGGGCAACCTCCCGCACCCCTTCCTGCATCGCATCCACGGCGGTCTTTGTCTCAGTCTGAATGGTTTTGATCATGGTGCTGATTTCGTGAGTTGCCCTGGTGGTTCGTTCTGCCAGTGCCCGCACTTCATCGGCAACCACAGCAAAACCACGCCCCTGTTCACCGGCGCGGGCCGCTTCAATAGCGGCATTCAGGGCCAACAGATTGGTCTGATCGGCAATATCCTCTATCGTGCCTACAATGGCACCGATCTGGTCAGAACGTTCACCAAGTGATTTAATAGCTTCTGCGGTATGCTGAACCCGCTTGGCGATCTGTTCCATAATGACAATAGAGCTTGATACAACTCCGGAACCGACGGTGGCCGCCTGCCCCGCCTGATCCGAGCTGGTGGCAGCCTGCAGACAACTCTGGGCAATGGATGAGCTCGTGGCAGACATCTCTTCCGAGGCGGTGGCGACGGTGCCAGATTGGGCGGCCATCTGCTCGGTGCCGGTGGCGAGCGCCTCGGCAGTGCTGGATAATTGCTGCGAGGCGGAGGCAACCGAGGCAGCCGTTTCCGTCACCTGCTGCAGTGCATCCCTCAAACCACCAACCATACTGCGGAAGGCATCTGCCAGTTGGCCGATCTCATCCTGCGAGTGGTTCTGCACGCTGACCGTCAGATCGCCGGCCGCTATCCTTCGGGCATCACTGATCAACTCTGTTACCGGCACAGAGAAGGCGCGGATTGTTGCGACGGCCAGGACACATGACAAGAGCAGCCCGCCCCCGGCCAGCCCCAGCATCACCAAACCGGCAAAGTTCGCCAGCACGGTGTTATCGTCTGACAGTATCTTGCCCTGCCTGCTTTTGGACGCGACCAGACTGTCAATAGCCTTTTGCAGCGTTCGTGCTGCCTTGAACTGTTCTCCTTCCAACAGCTCCTTTGCCTCTGCTGGCTTCTCCTCTTTAACCAGCGCAAGCAGCCTGATAACACTGGCCTCATAAGTGCTATATGCCAATTGAAACTCTTTAAACAACCTTTTACCTTCAACACTGAAAAGGGTTTTTTCATAGAGCG
>JAFLLC010000100.1 GCA_019162745.1 Deltaproteobacteria bacterium
AAGGAGGAAGTACCCATGTCACACAACAAAGATGTCAAACGGACCCTTAAAAATGAAAGAGTAGAATACCCGATCAAAATGATGCATGCATATCCTTCCGTAAATGTCGGCTGGGGCGCACATACAATGGTTGGCAATGACGCCAGGGCTCTTGGGATGACCAATGCTCTGATTGTAACGACTGGCCTGAGGGGCACCGGCATTGTTGAAACAATCCAGGGTGTGCTTAAATCCGCCGGGGTTGCTTCCGAAGTGTTTGATAAAGTTACTCCTAACCCGAAAGACCACGAAGTCATGGCAGGCGCCAAGGTGTTGGCAGCCGGTAAATTCGATGGTCTGATCAGCCTCGGCGGCGGCAGCTCCCATGACGCCTGCAAGGCCATCAGACTTGTTCACTGCCACGACGGTCAGGATGTCAGAAGTTTTGAAGGCGCATTTAAGGCAACCAAGGCTAACAGCATTCCACTCCTCGGCATCAACACGACATCAGGTACCGGTTCGGAAGTATCATGCTTCTCGATAATCAACCATACAGATAAAAAATATAAAATGGCGCTGTTCGATCCAAACTGCACACCCAATAAATCCGTCAATGACCCGCTGATTCACCAGTGCATGCCTGGGGACCTGACCGGCTATACCGGTATGGACGCACTTGCACACTGCGTAGAAGCCGTTGCATCCCGCCTGGGTGTTATTTCCGCATATGGCCAGGGATTACACGGAATTACACTTATTTTTGAAAATCTGCGTCAATCGGCAATGAACAGAAACAACGACAAAGCTGTCGAAGCGATGGTCTGGGCAGAAATGCAGGCAGCTTACAGCTTCAACAGCGCCGGCCTCGGACTTATCCACAGTATGGCTCATGCTCTGGGCGGTATGTACGATGCTCCTCACGGTCTCTGCAATGCCATCGGCCTGGTTCCAGTCTGTAAATTCAACCTGCCTGCCTGCCCGGAACGCTACAAGATGATGGCTAAAGCGGCCGGTGTTGACGTAACCGGATTGTCCGACATGGCCGCCGGTGAAAAATTCATCGAGGCATGTGCCCAGCTGAAGGCCGATCTGGGTATCACCAAGAACTTTACTGATCTTGGTCTGCTTGAAAAAGACGTCGAAGGGTTGTCACGTTTTGCTGTTAACGATATCTGCACAGAGGGTAACCCTACAGATACCGGCCTGCAAGACATGATCGGCATCTTTAACCAGTGCCGCTAAGTAAAACCGTAGTTCGTAGTGTGTTCCTCTAATGTTATGCCGCCGGCCCCGAAGGGAAGATTTTCCCTCACCGGGTGTCGGCGGTTTTTTTATGCCATATGTATCTTAAATGCATCATCATCAAAAAATGGCTCTAACAGGCGCAACTATTGCATCAGAGAAGGGAGAGAAAGAGGCTGGTTTTCTGTTTTACAGCCACCTTCCCGGTTAGAGCTGTTACCAAAATTCAACGAGACGAGGCCATCATGATTACCGAACAAGGGGTTAAGGATTTTCTCCACACAGGCGGCTATATTGCTGATGATGCCATCGCCACCGCCGTTTTCCTGGCACTTCGCATGGAAAAGCCGATTCTTATCGAGGGGCCTCCCGGCGTCGGAAAGACCGGACTGGCCAAAGCGCTCTCTACTGCGCTGGATTTTCCGTTGGTGAGACTGCAGTGCTACGAAGGGATAGATGAGGGGAAGGCGCTCTATGACTGGGAATACGGCAAACAACTGCTGTATACCCAATTGCTGCGTACCCAGCTTGATTCATATCTCTCCGTGTCGGCTGACCTGCGTGAAGCCGTCGAACGCCTCTCTGCCGAAGAAAGCCTGTTTTTTTCCAAAAACTTTCTGGTGCAGCGCCCGATTCTGCGCAGCTTCCTGTCTGAAAAACGCTCCTTGCTGCTTATCGATGAAATTGACCGCTCTGATGACGAGTTCGAAGCGCTGTTGCTGGAGTGCCTGAGCGATTTTCAGGTTTCGATCCCCGAATTGGGAGTAATCGAGGCCAAGAGAAAACCGCTGGTGATTCTGACAAGTAACGGCACGCGAATGATCTCCGATGCTTTACGCCGTCGCTGCCTCTATCTTTATATCGGCTATCCGGAACTTGAGCGGGAAGTCGCGATCGTCCGGGTAAAATTCCCCGATCTCTGCGAAACACTGGCACGCCAAATGGTGGATTTCCTGCGTAAGGCACGAGAACTGAATCTGCGCAAGGCCCCCAGTGTTTCCGAAACCCTTGACTGGGCCCAGGTGCTTTCGATACTGAAGGCAACCAAGCTCACGCCCGAGATGGTCGCCAATACCGTTGGTGTTATTGCCAAACACCAGACAGACCTGCAAAAGGTCACGGAATTGGCTGTTCAGGAATTGAGCTAGCGATGGAACGGATAGTCGCCAGATTTGTCGCTGCACTTCGTGAAAGCGGTATCCGCGTCTCGCCGGGGGAAAGCCTTGATGCGGTTCAAGCCCTGGCTCTGGCCGGAATGGAAGGACGCAGGTCATCCCGGCAACTCCTGCGCCTGACACTGGTGAAGAACGTCAATGACATACCGACTTTCGATGTGGCCTTTAACCGTTTTTTTAACCGTTTCCAGTTTAATGACCCGGAAATAGATATTTCGGGGCTCATGGATGCCGCCATCGTCAACATGGAGGGGGAATTCCTCAACCTGGACCAACTGCAGGGAGACGACCACGATGAGCCCGGACCGCTGCTTAAACTTGACAGCGACATTAATCCGGAAGATTTGCAGGAGCTGAAAAGCCTGACCGAGATTGATCCGGATGATTCGGACGGCAATGAAACCGTCGTGCAGATAAAGGGTTATCGCGGCAAGGCGAAGGCCCCCCGTCCGACCAGACGCTATACGCAGAATCCTCTCACTATCGAACTCAACAAGAGTAACAGTGCCGTCAGGGATATAACTTTTTCCCCCGAAGAGCAGGCCGCAATGCAGGACGTGGTTTCCCGTATGATGCTGCGCCTCCGTAAAGATATGCGTCGCATGAAGAACGATCAGAGTCGGGGCAAACTCCATGTCATAAAGACGATCCAGAAAAACTACCGTCACGATATGGTGCCGTTCCAGGTGGCATTGCGCCGTAAACGCCGAGAAAAACCAAGGCTGGTGGTTCTTTGTGATGTAAGCTTTTCTGTGAGCCATGCGTCCCGCTTCATGTTGCTGCTGCTCCATACTCTTCATAATCAACTGCTTGAGGTCCGTAGTTTCATTTTTAACCGCGAAGTAGCGGAAATAACTGAAATGCTTTCCAATATGCCGGTCAACGACCTGATGGAGACCATTGATGAGGGAGATATTGTCGATCTGGATGAAAACAGCAGTTTTGGTCAGGTTTTCCTCAGTTTTAAAAAAAAGTACCTGGAAAACCTGCGGGGCCGGCCGGCCTTTATCATTCTGGGAGACGCGCGCAACAACTATGGCGAAGCCAATGACTGGGTGCTGGACGAAATCCGCGAAAAGGCCCGCTACATGCTCTGGCTTACCCCCGAGGAACGTGATACCTGGAGTCGCGGCGACTGCCTGATGGAAACGTACGGCTCATACTGCGACAAGGTTGAAGTCGTAAAAACGGTTGAAGATCTGAGCCTGGTCGTAGAAGACCTGCTCCGTGATATATATGCTGACAATGCCCACCCACTTGACAAAAAGAGATTGCGGGAAGCAAAAGCGGCAGAAGTCTACGATTCAAAGGACTATTATACCCGCGGAGGGAGTGGTGAACCTGCGGCTTTTGACCCGTCAGGTCGCAGCCATTGGTGACCGCGCAGAGCCAACATACTAATAAAGAAGGAGTTACCATGAGTTGCGATAGTAAAGATCACCACCTGCATATGTGTGCCCTCAAAAGGCAGGGAGAAGTAGCCCTTATCAAGAGCCTTTCAGACAATCCCACAGTAGAATGCAGACAATGTGGCGCCAAGGCAAACAGCTCGGAAAATTTGTGCGCGGCTCATTTGGGAGACACAGCGCCAAATGTTGAAGGTGGTCACGGGGTTGTCGGCCTCGAAGATGTCGGCAAACCGCATTCGGGGTAAGTCTGAATTCAAATGAATAACATCACCTGAACGAAGGAGTAAAGCCATGACGACCCAGAATGCAGCCGCACTGGAAGCCACCAACGAAGGATTCAGTTTAGAAAAATTCCTTGACGCTAGGGCAAAAGCACAAGAAGCTGTAAGCAGGATCGCTGCCCAGGTACGGACCGGAATGCAGGAAGAAGAAGCCAACAAAATAGTTGCTGCGACCCTGCAGGAAATGGGTGCTACGAAAGCTTTCCATAAACCCTATATCCGCTTTGGCACCAATACCGTAAAAACATTCGGGGCCGACTCAGACCCGGGAATACAGTTGGGCGAAGATGACGTCTTCTTTATCGATGTTGGACCAGTATGGGATGGCTACGAGGGTGACGCCGGCGACACGTTTGTCACCGGAAGCAATCCGGAACTGATGCGCTGTGCATGTGACGCCAAAGCCATTTTTCAAGCAGTCGCGGAAAAGTGGAAAGCAGAGACAACCACCGGTGTAGAACTCTATCAATTTGCACTACAGATGGCAAAAGATTTGGGATGGGAGTTAAATCTCGACTTAGGTGGTCACCGTCTGGGGAATTACCCCAGCGGGAATCATTACGAAGGACCGTTGTCTGAAATTACATTCCATCCTTCGCCAAACCGTTGGATGGTGGAAATACATATCCGCCACCCAAAGCAGTTGTTTGGAGCTTTCTACGAAGACCTGCTTATGGGAGCAGAGGCCACTAAGGAACCAGAGATTTCCATCAAGCAGGTACCTATGGACGGCATTTGTGGTGGTTATTGAAGCCGCTGAGTATTTCTGAAGTGCCGACCTGATGATGTGGGAAAAACAACTATACGTCAGACTTGCGAGGCTGCATGAAACCGAATTTACCTCTCCGCCTCGCCGTCAGGGCCAGGCGCTTCCGTCACCTTAAGGCTACCGGCAAGCCTGGCCGCCCGGAGGCCTTGAGCATCGAGATCACCCGGCGATGCATCGCCCGCTGTGTCATGTGCAACATCTGGCAGACTCCTGCCGATCTTCCGGAACTCACCGCAGATGAGTGGCTTGAAGTTCTCGGATCGCCACTCCTTTCAGGGCTGAAAGAGCTGGATATCACCGGAGGGGAGCCGTTCCTGCGTGACGACCTGGCGCAACTTCTCCTCGGTGTCGGCAAACTGAAGGCTGAGCGTTTGCCTCACCTCTGTTCCATTGCAATCACTACCAACGGGTTTCTGACGCAGAACGTCCTTGATGTTGTGAGCACTGTTATCGGCACCCTGGATCTGGCCGGGATTTCGCTGGTTTTTGCCTGTGGTATGGACGCAGTGGGCGACGTTCATGATAGTATCAGGGGCGTCCCTGGCGGGTGGACACGACTTCATGCCACCATCAAAGGTCTGAAAAAATTCCGGGAACGGCACCCAAGCCTTGTAATCGGAATCAAAACCACTGTCACCCGATACAATATCGACGAACTGGAACATGTGTGTCAGTATGCTGATATGCAGGGACTCTTCACCATCATATCGCCGTATATTCTTACCTCTAACCGTTATGCAAATATTGACCAGGAGGAAATGCTGGCACTTTCTTCTGTTGACAGAGAGAAACTCAAGATATTCTATGACTCCCCGCGATTCCGCTGGAGTTATTATCGTACGGAACTGCTCCGGTTTCTGGAGACGGGGCGGATGGAAAAGCCCTGTTCGGCAGGGTTTAACTATTTTTTCATCAGGAGTACCGGAGAAGTTTTCTGCTGCCCGATTATTAATGCGCCGCTGGGAAATGTAACCCAAACGCCGCTGGCAGAGCTCCTACGTTCACCGGAGGCGGTACGCTTTCGTCGTGGGGTCTGCGAGTTCAGCGAATGCGCTACCTGTACGGAACCGGGCCTGGAGCGCTATGCACTCCCGTTTGAAGGGAGTCACTATCTACGGCTTTATTTCAGTATGAGCCTCCAGGATTTCAGTACCCTGCACGGTCATCTTGGTCTGGAAAAGTATTTTCCATAGGTGGCTGGCTGGAGTTATTTATAGTTAGTGCATTCCATTAATAAGGAGATATGCCATGAGCAGGATGCTGCTTTCACCAAGCCGATATGTTCAGGGGGCCGGTGCCATCAGGGAAATCGGTATACATACGTCCCGCATCGGAACGTGCGCTATGGTTATTGGAGGAAAAACCGCGTTGTCGTTGTGTGGTTCCGACATCCAGACAAGCCTTGCCGAAAAAGGTATTTCCTGTCACCAGGAGTCTTTCCAGGGGGTATCGTCACAACATGAAATTAGGCGGCTTGCGGGGATAGCCGCCGCAAACAGGGTTGATGTGATCATTGCTCTTGGTGGAGGCGCCTCAATCGATGCCGGCAAGGCCGTGTCTCATGAGATGAAAGTGCCGGTTATTGTTGTGCCCACCGTCATTTCAACCGATGCACCGTGCTCCGCATTGTCCGTTATTTATACGGAGTCGGGGGTATTCGAGCGCTATCTGTTTTTGAGAAAGAACCCCGATTGTGTCCTGGTTGATACCGCATTAGTAGCTCAATCACCGTCTAAATTTATTGTGGCAGGAATGGGTGATGCGCTTGCAACCTTTTGGGAATCAGACACCTGCTCCAGAAGCGGAAAACCTAACCTACTCACCGGCGCTGAAAGTTCTACTCTGGCGGCCAAGGCGCTGGGGCGAGCCTGCTACGAAACGTTACTTGAATCCGGTCTTCAGGCAAAGTTGGCCGTTGAAAAGAATGTGGTCACTCCTGCTGTGGACGCAATAGTTGAAGCCAATACCCTTCTTAGCGGTTTGAGTTCCGAGAACGGAGGGCATGCGGGGGCACATTCGATTCATAACGGTTTAACGACATTGAAGTCTGCGAAGCATAAACTGCATGGCGAAAAAGTAGCTTTTGGAGTGCTTGCCCAACTGGTCTTGGAAGGGCGGCCTTCCGCTGTTATCAGAGAAGTTCAGGATTTTTGTTTCAGCGTCGGTTTGCCACTCTGCCTGGAGGACCTTGATATTACAAACCCTACAATATCGGAAATCAGGCAGGTGGCTGAAGCAGCAGTCGCAGAAGGAGAGACAATCCATTCAACCTGGTTTCCCGTTGCGGCGGAGATGGTAGAGGCTGCCATCTGGACGGCTGATGCCCTCGGATTACGGTACAAAAAGGCTTCCCGGTGAAAAAGCATCGTTCTACTTCACACGTCATCGGCGATGTGGGTGTCTTGTTGCCCGGACCGGACGAAAAAACCCCGCAGCAACGACTTCAAGAATACCAGACGCGCCAGCAAGAGCTGGAAATGCAGATAGCAGAGTTGAAAGCTTCCAATCAGGAACTGGAAGCATCACGAGATGAATACGCACTGCTATATGACTTCGCCCCCGTCGGATATTTCATTTTCGACCGAGAAGGGAGTATAAAAACAGTCAACCTGACCGGTGCCAACCTGGTCGGGATTGAGCGCACTGACCTGATTAACCTGTCTTTCAAGAAACTTGTTGCCGTTAATGATCTACCAATCTTTACCGACTTTCTGCGCAACGTATTCGCGAACCATGAAAAAATGACGTGCAGATTGCGGCTGGCTAATGGTGGTAGTTCTCCGGTTTATGTACGCATAGAAGCTATGATGGCAGAAACCGGCGACGAGTGCTATGCCGCACTTATGGACATAACCGAACGGAGACGGGCGGAAAAGGCTTTGCGAGAAAGTGAATATAATCTTGCCAAGGCTCAAACCATGTCCCATGTTGGATCCTGGCGTTCGGATCCTCTAACCGGCGAATTGCGCGTCTCAGACGAACTGCTCCTTATAATGGGGCTGAACCGCGAAGAAGCTACTTCGGAAGTATTAGCTAATCTTATCCATCCTGAAGATCGAGAATCCGCCATGGTCCTCCTGCGACAAAGCACTGAGCACGGCGTGAATTACGAGATTGAACACCGACTGCTGCTAAGAGACGGCACCTCCAAATGGGTGTATACCATCGTAGATCCATCCGTAAACATTGCCCGACAGGTTGTGAGGCTCTATGGCACTACGCAGGACATTACCGAACGAAAACGACACGAGGTCAGGTTACGAAACAAAAAAAACGAGTTGCAGGCAATTTTCGATTCCGTTAACGATGGTGTCATTGTGTTTGACAATAATGGAGCGATTCAACATCACAATCACATATGTTCACAGTTTTTTTCTCCTGAGATTCTTGCTGTTGGTGGATGCAGGGATATTTTTCATTCAGACTCTGCCTTATCACCCCAGACGTGCCCTGTTGAGAGGGCTCTTCTCGGCAAGCGGGTAGAAACATCTCAGGTTGTAGTTCGGGCAGGCCACAATACCCGTTATATCGATATTACAGCCAATCCGATAAAAGATGCGTTTGGCGAAAAAACCCGGGCGCTCGTTTTTTTACGGGACGTGACATTGAAACGTCTACAAGAAATGCAGCTGATACAGAGTGAAAAAATGTCGAGTATCGGAGTTCTGGCAACCGGGATTGCCCATGAAATAAATAATCCGCTCACCTCGGTTGCGGGCTATGCAGAGGCGCTTCTACGCCGTTTCCGAGATGAACCTTCGCTGGGGACTGATATTAGACTGGATGTTTTCCCTAAATATCTTGAGGTCATCATCCGGGAATCTTATCACTGCAAGGGGATTATAGGTAGTCTGCTCAATTTTAGTCGTAAATCGGAAGGATTGAACTGTACCGTAAATCTAAATGGACTCCTGCAGGAAATCATTGAACTTCTGAAACACCAGCCGAGCAATAAAAACATGAATATTATTGTAGATCTAAATGGTAATATTCCAGCCGTACTCGGCGATCCATCCGGTCTGCGCCAGGTTTTTATGAATCTGTTAGTAAACGCCTGCCACGCAACCAAAGATGGCGGGCGGGTCAAAATATCGGCAACTTACGCCGACAAGGACCAGGCTGTTTATGTTATAGTTCATGATACAGGCTGTGGCATTGCTCATGATGTGATCGACCGTATTTGGGACCCCTTCTTCACCACCAAGGAAGTCGGCGAGGGGGTCGGACTCGGATTGGCTTTGAGTTACAATATTGTTAAACGGCATGGTGGTGAAATACAGGTGGAGAGCTGTGAGGGGGAATGGACACAGTTTACCGTACTGTTACCGCTCTGCCCAAAGTTGTCGGTAAAAATGGAATAGACTAAGAATAGTATTGATTGTCAAAAAAAGATGGGGGGCGGTGGTATGCTTTCATTTGAACAGGCTCGGCAGGTTATACTTGAAAACAGTGCACCTGTTGGAATCGAACAGGTTACTTTACTGGAGTCAGTTGGGCGGGTGTTGCCACATGATCTGATTACGCCATGGGATATGCCTCGCTGGGATAATTCAGCTATGGACGGTTATGCGGTACGCTGCGCCGACTGTCGGCAGGTGCCCTGTACGCTGAAGGTGTCCGGTTACCTCCCGGCCGGAGCCAGTGGATACGGTGTGACTGTTGAGCCTGGCTGCGCCGTGCGGATCATGACCGGAGCTCCATCACCTGCCGGATGTGATGCGATTGTGCCGGTTGAGGAAACTGATGAGGGCCAACTGGACGTGACTCTGCTGCACCCTGTCATAAAAGGGCAGCATGTCCGTCTGCGGGGAGAGGATGTAGCTTCCGGTACTGTTTTTGTTCGGGGAGGAACCATTGTCAGGCCACCTGAAGTTAATATTCTGGCAAG
>JAFLLC010000219.1:0-5552 GCA_019162745.1 Deltaproteobacteria bacterium
CTAAGTATGAACCATGAACGCACAGCATATTAAAAAATGTGGTTTCTTCTCTTACTACTCGTCGCTTTTGTGGCGGGGTGCGCAGAGAATGGTACAGAGGTCGGTCCCAAGTCTCTCGTTTCCATCGCAGTAACTCCTGCGTCAGCCTTGATAGCGGTTGGTGGCAGCCAGCAATACAGAGTGGCTGCGACGTGGAGTGATCAGACCCTCAGTGATGTGACAACAAGCACCTCCACAGTCTGGAGTAAGATTGATGTCCCTGCTGTTAGCGGCGAAGTTGTTGCCACACTCTCGCTGGACGGCCCTGCTGGCGGCTTGGCTACCGGCACGGCCCTCGGCACATCTACCATCACTGCCCAATATACCGCTAACGGTATCACCAAGACCGCATCAGCAGGCTTGACTGTCAGTGCGGATGTCTTGCTGACAATCATCCCAGGTGCATCATGCTCTGTCGCTTCAGGACCCACTATTCCAACCGTGACATCGTCAAACCCCACCAGTGATAACCAGTTTGCGACGACCAGCACCGTTGGCGTTGACAACTCAGGCAAATTAATTACTGCCACCTTCAGTTTGACGATGGACCCGGTCACGCTCATCTCGGCTACATCCGGAGCACTGAACACGTTCACGCTCAAGGAGTCGGTAAGCGGGGCCATTGTGCCCGGTACCGTTGCTATGGATGCTACCAACAAGGTTGCAACCTTTATGGCCTCAGCAGTTCTCATCGCAGATATGGATTATACAGCCAGTATCACTGCCGACGCCAAGAGTGCCACCGGCGTGCCAATCTCCTGTGCCTATGAATTGGACTTTAAAACCATAATTCCGGCCTAAGCCGGAGTGGCGTCGATAAACCTTGGTAAGGCTGCCCCGTTCGGGATAGCAGCCACCGCAGGGGTAGTCAACGTCGGTGCAACGACGGTCAACTGCGATGTGGTACTGAATCCACTTGCTGAGTGCAATGGCGTGACCGTTGGGAGTGCAGGGCTTATCGGGACGTGCAACGGTTTTACTCCCGTAATCAATGGCGATGTCGTGAGTCTATTATACCCGGTTCCAGATACTGCACTGGCTGTCCTGAACGATCTGCGGGCGGCATATATCAGCCTTTATCCTGCGAGTCTTCCCGGTGCCAGTATTGCGGCGGGGACGACATTAGGAGCTCTGGCCGGGAGCCCGCTCGTGGAGGGAGATAACCTCCTCTTCCCTGGTGTCTATCAATCCCTCTCGTCGATTCGGATCACGGGTGAACTCACTCTTGATGCCTTGGGCAACCCGGATGCGGTCTTTGTTTTCCAGTCATCGAGCTCAATTGGGACGGCAGCCACCGGCGAATCAGCACCTCACACCCGTATCCTCCTCGTCAACGGCGCAAAGGTTTTCAACGTCTTTTGGTGGGTTGGCAGCGATGCTGCTACGCTTGGAACCTATACTGAGTTCCAAGGCAACATCCTGTCTTACAGCGGTATCACGATGCAAACTGGCGCAACGTCATGCGGCAGTTTGTTTGCCGGGGCGTCTACGGATGGTGCGTTTGTTTTTGGTGCTAATACCGTTTCCGTACCGGGTAGTGTGAATGCGCTCCGCATTATTTAACAGCAATGTTAAATGTGACGGCCTTCTTTAACGGCTTTCAATTTCCTCCTGTAACTCCATTTTATATTTTATTCAATAGAATCAAAGTGTTATCAGATGAAAAAGCTTTTTAAACCTTTGGCATGATAGTTGTAAATACTAATTCAACACTAACAAGTGTTACCTCCATGTAATGCCGGGCGGTTCGCCGCTCGGCCCTTTTTGTTTCTGAATTATGCATAGTTGTCATGCTGGATGGTTTACCTCAAGTTGCCGGTACCGTAGGCATCAGAACAACCTCTCATTTTGAGGGAATCATATTGTCTCAAACATCAATCACGCTGGAGACCGGCGCATCGATGAACGGCAGGGCATTGGCACAGACGGCGGTTATATTGGATCAAAGTACCGTTACTAAACCTGAGTAAGGTGAAGATTAAGTGTCACGTTTTAATCATTTTTTCGCATTGACATCCGTCTGTACTTTAGTAGTATAAATCGGAAATTATGAGATCATTTTATTAAGAGGAAAAAAGAAAGGGGTGATGCGTTGTAAAAATGGAGTACAAATTTTGCCTGGATAAAGATCGTATCTGATCAAAAATGCTGTATATTTTAACATTGGTTTTATGAAGTCAAAAAAAGGGGGATATAAAATGATTAAGAAGAAAATCGCACTGCTCGTCGCCACGTCGCTGCTGACGATGGCATCCATCGCCTCTGCCGCTAATAAGGCAGAGACAATCTCGATCACTCCGGTTGTCGGAGCATACCTGTTCGACGGTAAGCAGCACTTGGAAGCAAACGATATGTACGGGGTAAGAGTAGGTTACAACTTTACCAAAGCTTTTGGTGTCGAAGGTCTCTTTGATTATTCGCACAACAACAAGTCAACAAACCACGGTGTAAACGCCGGCATCTCCATGTTCCGTTACGGCGGGGAACTGCTCTACCATTTTATTCCTGACAATGCTTTTGTTCCTTATATTGCTGCTGGTTATAACGGCGTGAAATTTGACGGCGACAGCGATGGATATACTAATAAAGGCTACAATAAGACTAAAGGTGCGTTCGACTACGGTGTCGGCGCCAAGTTTTTCGTGAGCGAAAACGTCGCCATCAGGGGTGATGTCCGCCACATTATCTATAAATATGACCAGACCTACAGTAATTTCGAGTCTACCCTCGGCGTTTATTTTGCCTTCGGTGGTGCCGCACCGGCTGCTAAGCCTGTTGTAGCGGAACCCGCCCCGGTCGTAGAGCCGGTTGTAGCTCCGGTTGCAGCGCCAGTAGCTGTCGTTCCTGTAGATAGCGATGGCGACGGCGTGATTGATGCGCTTGATAAATGTTCCAATACCCCCGCAGGTGTTGCTGTTGACATGGACGGCTGTCCTCTCGACGGCGACAAGGACGGTGTAGCTGACTATCTCGATAAATGCCCCAACACCGCCGCCGGTGCTGCCGTTGGCACAGATGGCTGTCCGCTTGATGCCGACAATGACGGCGTAGCCGATTATCTTGATAAATGCCCCAATACCCCTGCAGGTGTCGCAGTTGGCACAGATGGCTGCCCGCTTGATACCGACAATGATGGTGTGGCCGATTATCTTGATAGATGCCCAGCTACCCCCGCTGGTGTAAGGATTAACGCAGATGGCTGCCCGGAAGCCGCAGTGAAGGCAGCTGCCGAGCGATTCTGCAGTAAGCCTGCTGTGCTGGCTATTAATTTTGACACAAACAAGGCTGATATTAAAGCCAAGTACTTTGATGAGTTGAAGAATATTGGCGACTTTCTTATGTATTTCCCCAAAGCCAAGGGTGAAATTTCCGGTCACGCCGACAGCATCGGTGGCGCAGCATTTAACCTGAAGCTCTCTCAGGCTCGTGCTGACAGCGTCAAAAAGTACCTGGTTGATACATTTAAGGTTGATGATGGCCGTGTAACCACCAAAGGGTACGGCGAATCCAAGCCGGTCGCCAGCAATAAGACCAAAGCCGGCAGAGCGAAAAACCGTCGTATGGAAGCAAACTTTACCTGCGGCGAGTAATACATCGTACGTAAAGAAGGTATGAATACCAACGCCCTTCCGGAATGTTCCGGAAGGGCGTTGTACGTTCTTTTGTAACGAAACCTGATGCCGCCACATTTGACGACTATGCTAAATACGACGGTAATTCTTGACGGCCTTCTGTCTGTCCCTGTACTCCGAATTTATATATTATTACACAAAATCGGTATGTTGTGATTACTGGATCTATGTCTTGTTATCGGCATGATAGTCGCATTAACATAGCCAGTGACAGACCATGAGGTTTGCAACTAAAATAACTACAGGTTGAAAAAGGAGCCGTAATGAGTAAGAAATCTATTCTATCCATACTGACACTTGCAGCAGTAGTAGTCACCTTCGCCCACAGTGAGGCCAAGGCCGGATTTCCCTTGCCGCCAGGCTTCCCCGCCCCTCCAGGTGTGAATGTCCGTATTGATGGCTATCTGCCGGCGCCTCCCGGGGTGCACGTCCGGATTGACTCAGGCCGTCCGTATTATGTTGAAAGAGATCGCCGTGTTTATATTGAAAGGGAACCCGTAAGACGTCATCATAAAAAATATTATAAAAAACATCATAAAAGATATTATAAGGACAATGGCCGCAGGGACCATGGCCACAGCAGGCACTAGGATTCAGGTGTTCCTCCCCTCTGTTCTCGTTTGGAAGGAGCATCGTTACATCACTGCAGGTATGGATTTAAAGACGTAGGAGGATAATATGCAAAAAAAACGTTACGGATTGATTGCTCTGAGCATACTTTTGGGTTCGGTTACGTCTGCAAAGGCCGATATCAGCTTCAGTATCGGGTTGCCCAGCGTGAGTATCGGCGTCCGGTCACCCAATATGAGCGTCGGGATCAACCTTTCGATGTTCCCGCAGCTAGCTCCGGTGCCCGGCTACCCGGTCTATTACGCGCCGCAGGTGAATGCCAACTATTTCTTTTACGATGGCATGTACTGGGTTTACCAGGATGATAACTGGTACGCGAGTACATGGTACAACGGCCCCTGGGATTTTGTGGAGCCGGAGGTTGTGCCGCTTTTTGTTCTGCGGATCCCTGTGTGCTATTACCGGCAGCCGCCAGTATACTTTCGGGGTTGGCAGTCTAATGCGCCGCCTCGCTGGGATCAGCACTGGGGTCCTCAATGGCAGCAGCGTCGAGGTGGCTGGGACCGTTGGAATCGCAAATCCGTCCCGTCGCGGGCACCGCTGCCTGTTTACCAGAGGCAGTTTTCGGGAGACAGGTATCCTCACCAGGTAGAGCAGCAGCATAAACTGAGGAGCCAGAGTTACCGATATCAGCCGCGCGATAAGGCTGTTCAGCAGCAATTTAAACGTCATGTAGAGCATAGGCCGTCCGCACCTGTACAGCGTGACCAGAAGCAGCAGATTGAGCAAAGGCAGCATAACCAGAGACAGCAGGTTGAACAAAGGCAGCATGAACAGAAACAGCAGGTAGAGCAAAAGCAGCATGAGCAGAAACAACAGTTTGAACAAAGGCAGCATGATCAGAGAAAACAGGTAGAACAAAAACAGCATGAGCAGAGAAAGCAGGTAGAACAAAAGCAGCAGCGTGAACAGCAGGCGCCAAGGGCTCAGGAACGAGGACAAAAGCAGGATAGGGGTGATTCTCAGGAGCATAAGCGTGGCCGCGGTCAGGACCAGGACAGAGATGACAACCGAGGTCATGGTCGCGATAAATAATTAGTTCAACCTTAACGACAAATCCCCCCTAACCCCCCTTTCAAAAAAAGGGGGGGACTTTAAAACCACCTCACTTCATGAAAAGGGGTGATTCTGAAGCCTCCCCCCTTTCATGGTAATAGGTTGGATCTAAAGCCTCCCCTTTTCATGGTAATAGGTTGGATCTAAAGCCTCCCCCTTTCATGGTAATAGGTTGGATCTAAAGCCTCCCCCTTT
>JAFLLC010000219.1:5652-9695 GCA_019162745.1 Deltaproteobacteria bacterium
GATCTAAAGCCTCCCCCTTTCATGGTAATAGGTTGGATCTAAAGCCTCCCCCTTTCATGGTAATAGGTTGGATCTAAAGCCTCCCCCTTTATGAAAGGGGGATTGAGGGGGATTTGCTTTTAAAATGTAACACCGGGAATACTCATGAAGACACTGATCGACCTTTTTAATACGTTCGCAGCGCTTGGCGATAAAACCGTCTTTGTGAACCGTACCGGCGTCCGGCGGCTCGTGGTTTCCTACCGGGAGTTCCACGCTCTTGCCCTGAAGATGGCTAACCTGCTGGCGCAAAACGGCGTGGAGCAGGGAGACAGGGTACTGATCTGGGGACCCAACTCTTCCTGGTGGGCGGTAGCATACTGGGGTATCATCATCCGTGGCGCGGTCGCTGTACCGGTGGACTTCATGTCCGATCTGGCGCGTGCGGAATCCATCCGCAACCTCACAAAAGCCAAAATTGTCCTGCAGGGCCGCTTCAAGCCGGAGCGAGTGACTGCAGGGACTTTAATGCTGCTGGAAGACCTCCGGTATCTGCTCGAAGACATCGGGCCGATCGGAGATTTGGCCTCTCCCGCAGCCGAAGATACGGCGCAGCTCATTTATACTTCCGGTACTACCGGCAATCCGAAAGGGGTCATACTTACCCACAAAAACCTGATTGCCAATCTAACCCAGATAAACCGGCAGGTGCCGATCATCACCTCCGACTTCACCTTCCTCTCCCTGCTTCCGTTATCCCATATGTTCGAACAGATGGCCGGCTTTTTCACCCCTCTCTATCGTGGCGTATCTCACGGTCCTTGTCGCTCAAACAGCTGTTCTGGCGAACGAACGATCGTCCGTGACACTTGCCGGTCGAAAATATGCTGCCAGCGTTCAATTGGTTAAAGCTTTGGGAGGCGGATGGCTACCCGGAAAACCGGACCTGTAATCCCGGCAATGACCCACGTGAAATCCGTCTGAATTGTTTCAATACAAACTGTTATATATGACAGTTAGCCTGGTGTGACGGATTCAGTTGACAGTTTAAGCTTCAACGGTACACATTAACTTTTGATTTACGCAATACAATCAGGTAATTAAACTGATAATACTATAGATTATTCCTGGCTTGATAATTGCTTTATACCTTTTTCAGTATCACAGGATTCGGAGAATACCCATTATGAACGCTGGTCCGATCTCACTGTCGTATCGCCGCTATGCCCTGGGGTTGCTGCTGGCGGTGAACCTGCTCAACTACATCGACCGGCAGGTGCTCTTCGCGGTATTTCCCCTGATCAAAATTGATCTACATCTCTCCGATACGGAGTTGGGATTTCTCGGCAGCGCCTTCATGCTCAGCTATCTGCTCATTGCTCCTCTCTTCGGCTGGCTCGGCGATCACTGGAGCCGGACCAGGCTCGCTGCCGGAGGCCTCGTGGTCTGGAGTCTGGCCACAGTCTTGGCTGGTTTTGCTCCCGGGTACAGGGCTCTCTTAGCCGCTCGTGCCACCGTCGGAGTAGGTGAGGCGAGTTTTGGCACGGTGTCGCCCGGGCTGGTATCCGACTTCTTCCCGAAGGAGCGGCGCGGCAAAATTCTTTCCTGGTTCTATGTCGCTATTCCGGTTGGTAGTGCGCTCGGCTACCTGCTTGGCGGGATGCTGGGGCAGCGGTACGGTTGGCATGCCGCTTTTCTGCTGGTCGGTCTGCCGGGGCTGCTGCTGGCGGTTCCCCTTGCGCTGCTGCGCACTCCGCCCCGTGGTGGCGATGAGAACTTACCCCATCCCCCTCCTGGCCTCCCCCTTGAAAGTGGAGGGTTTAAAATGTCCCCGGTGGGAGAGGTAGAAAGTGCTGCAGCGGGATACGCCGCACTGTTCAGGAACCGCTCGTTTGTCTGTAATACCCTTGCCATGGCGGCGATGACGTTTGCCATCGGGGGGCTCGCCCAGTGGATCCCGTCTTTCCTGCACCGGGTCCATTCACTTGATGTGGCACGGGGGAATACGCTGTTCGGCGCGACAACCGTGCTGGCGGGGATACTTGGCACTATGGCCGGGGGGTGGCTCGGTGACCGCTGGCAGAAAAGGAACGGCAAGGGGTATCTGCTGGTCTCCGGCTGGGGATTTCTGCTTGGTGCCCCGTTTGCCGTCTGGGCTATTCTTGCCCCTGGTCTCACCGGCTGCATCTCTGCGATTTTTATCGCCGAGTTTTTTCTTTTTCTCAACACCGGGCCGCTTAATACCGTCACCATCAACGTCACGAACCCGGCTGTTCGCGCCATGGCTTTTGCAGTCAACATCTTCTTCATCCACGCTCTGGGTGACGCAATTTCTCCATCCATCCTCGGTTGGCTGTCCGATCAATGGGATCTGCGCAGCGCACTCCTGATCACCCCGGTTGCCATGGTGCTGGCCGGCCTGCTCTGCTTTGTCTGCGGCAGGTTCGTGGTGCAGGATATGGCGCGAGCTGAGGGATGATGACGCTTGACAGATAAGTTATACACAATATTCGTAGAGGAAAATGTGCTGCCATTCCAGCGTGAGCATAGGAAATAAAATTATGATAAAATTAAAAAACGTTGTGAAACTGCTGCTGTTCAGCGCCTGCCTACTCCTGGCGCCGCTGCCAAGTATTGCGGCCGATGACGGCTACGGCTACCCGATTCCCGGATCTTATGAAGCGTCTATCCTCGGCACGCCGGCAGAGCTCATGCCTGAGCCACCCGCAAAGATGCTGACCCGGCAGCTCGTGCTTGACGTCATACCTGGCCGGCAGAAACCGCCTATTTTCTTTTATGATGAGGGTCTGCGCTGCACGTTCGCTTATCAGGAGAAGAAGGCGCCGCTGGTTTTTCTGATCGCCGGAGCAGGTGCCAGCGACCGGTCACCCAAGATTACAGCCCTGATGATGTCGCTGTACCAGGCCGGTTTCCACGTCATTACCCTGCCGTCGCCTTCCACCTCCAATTTTATCGTCTCTGCATCCCAAAGTCGCATCCCCGGCGATCTGACCGAGGATGCAGCGGACCTGTACCGCGCTATGGAGACCGCCTGGGATCAAGTGAAAGGTGATGTTGAGGTCTCTTCCTTTTATATCTGCGGCTACAGTCTGGGGGCTACACAGGCCGCCTTTGTGGCGAAGCTTGACGAGGATCGCCGCGTCTTCAATTTTAGTAAAGTGCTCATGATCAACCCTGCAGTGAGTCTGTACAGTTCGGCGGGAAGGATCGAGGATCTGCTGAAACAGATCCCGGGAGGAGCAAAAAAACAAGGCATCTTTTTCAACAGGATGTTGTCCAAGTTCAGCCGGTTCTACCGACGTGGCAATTTTGTATCCATCAACGATGAATTTCTCTACGCGATCTATACGGAAAAACTTTTTTCCCGCGAGGAAACCGGCGGATTGATCGGGCTCACCTACCGTATCAACCTGGCCGGAATGATCTTCTCCTCCGACGTCATGACCAACAGCGGCTATGTCGTGCCGAAGAACAAGGTGCTGAGCAGCACCGATTCCACCTTTGACTATTTTCTGGTCTCCACCCATTTGAGTTTTTTCGACTATTTCAACGAGTATCTCTATCCGCATTTCCAGAAGCTGCGGCCGGGGCTTAGCAAACAGGCGTTCATCGACTCATTGAGCATCAGGAGTATCGAGGGGTATCTGAAATCATCTGCCAAGTTCGGCGTGATGACCAACGAGAATGACTTCATTTTGACGAAGGGTGAGCTTGACTATCTGCGGCAGCTATTCGGCGAGAGGACCAAGGTATACCCGCGCGGCGGCCATCTGGGCAACCTCGAGTACAAAGAAAATCTGGCCTACATGGTTGATTTCTTCAAATAACATGGGGGCGTTACGATGAATATTACCCGATACCGAACCTGCATCCCTATCCTCGCCCTGATGCTGTCGCTCTCCCTTGCCGGCTGCGCCGCACACCGCGTGAACAGCCAGGCTGAGGTGCCGCCGATGCACTCGATAAGCCAGTTCAAGGATCAGCGCTTCGCCGAGGTGGCGGATCCGTGGGAAGGGTTCAACCGGAGCATGTACCGGTTCAAC
>JAFLLC010000181.1 GCA_019162745.1 Deltaproteobacteria bacterium
TGATCAGTATAGCCTGGAACCTGAAAAGGATGCACGCATTGGCGAAGCCACGTCCGAAAAAGGGTGAATCAGTGGCCTGCAAAGCACAAAAGGGCAGTCAAATTAGTCTGTTATGGCGTGTTTTTGACACCAAACTGGTTTTCAGCCTAAAAATGAACGTTCAGGCGTTTTTCAGGATAATTTTTCAACAGGTCTGTCTATCGCAAGGCCGACAGGCTGCTAGAACGACTGCTAACGGATGTTTAATACACTTTTCTGTCATAAGACTATTTTCGCTTTGATCATTGAACTTTTATTAGCATCAAACAAAGCAATATTATTGAATGCACTGCTAATCATTTCTTTAAAAGTCTCTGCTGTAATACTGCTGATATGTGGGGTTAATAGAACATTGTCCAGTTCAAGTAACGAGTGCCCTTTTGGCAGCGGTTCACAATGAAAAACATCTAATCCTGCAGTAGCCAATTGACCAACTTTAAGAGCTTCTACTAATGCCATCTCTTCCACAAGTCCACCACGAGAAGTATTGATAAGTGAAGCGCCTTGCTTCATTTTAGAAAACTCCTTTTTTGACAGCATATTTTTATTTTCTGTTGAGAGAGGGCAATGAAGGCTAATAATATCTGATGATGAAAGTAATACTTCCAGATCCATCCACTCTACACCTAATTCAGACTCATCTGGATCAGATAATCTATGTCTCTTATAGTAACATACTCTCATTCCGAAAGCATTTGCCATTCTTGCTACATGCTGCCCTATACGACCCAAGCCTATCAATCCCAAGGTTTTTCCGTACAATTCATGGCAATAAATTCCAATATCATGCTTAACCCATTGTCCTGATTTTGTCATTGAGTTTACTTCTGAGATTCTCCGTTGTGTTCCAAGTATCAGCATCATCGTATGCTCAGCAACACCGCGAGCATTTATACCCTCGTTTACATATAAAGGAATACCTCGCTCACGAATAGCATCTAAATCAATAGAATCTAACCCAACACCAGAACGTTGAATCATTTTAAGATTCGTAGCGCCATCAAGTATCTTTTTATTTATTTTTGTACGACCCCCGACGAGCAAATAATCAGCATCAGATATTTTTCTAATTACCTCTTCTTCTCCGGGCTTGTCAAGAGAAATCAATGTAAAGCCTAATGGAAGTAATTTTCTTACAATCTTAAGGGGGCCAGAGTTGTAATAATTTGTCAGCAGGATTTTAGGCATATTTCCTTTTCTAAGCTTACGATTTTATAGTTAATAACCTATACGGACACCTGCTTGAGTAAGTAGAATCCTTATATCAGTATCAACGAGAATCCTTGCTTCTTCCTTTACAATATCCAGAGTTTTTCCAGAGAACACAGCTAAATCGTAAAACTTCTTGATCAGTTCTTCTTCAGTTACCGGATTTTCCGGTTCTCCTTTCGGCAGATCAACACGTTCAGAATATACCGTTCCTTGGAGGGTTTTGATTTCAACAATAGCTGCACGTTTAGCTGGAACCAGAGCTGTCAATTCATCATCTGCAATCATGATAACTTTTCGTGCCAAACGCATAACCTCGGTATTGCTGACATATGCATCTGAAAACTCATGCATTCCCGCACGACCAGTAATCAGCGATACAGCAACGCTATAGGGTACGCTCATTTTTGCTGAAGCGCTACCCTCGATCTCAACATGATCATGCAGATACACGGCATAGCGATGTGTTCTGACCTGTATGGAATCGATCTCTTCAGACTTAACGGCACTAATCGAGCGAATTTTCAATGTTGCATCAATCGGTGCATGACAATGCCGACATGCGGCATAAGGCTTTATGTAAACCCGACCGACTGCATTTACTGGTTTCAATTCAGACAGTTCCGGTATTAGAGAAGAACCTGTCATCATACAATAGAATCCCTGATCTCCTTCCATCACATCAGTCGGTCCAAGCAAGCCCGACGCGGCTACCCTTGCAGCAGTCAAACCGTTAAGGGCGGCTTGCCCGGCATTGTAAGGTTTTAACTTTGAGGAACCCCTAATGACTTTTAATATCCCGGATGAACTGGTTATAGCTGCGGAAAAGGTAGATTTCATCCGTTCACGGTCAAAACCACAGGCCGATGCTACTCCAATGGCAGCACCAACCGCCCCACATATCCCGGTAGCATGGTATCCTCTATCTTTCATTGCAGGCTGCATCAAGCAGGCAAGCTGTACACATGCTTCATAACCCGCATTAATACCACGCAACAGATCCACCATTTTAAGTTGCCGGGCTTGCACTATAGAAAGTACCGCTGAAATGACAGGCGCACCGGGATGCACCATGCCGAATCGGTCTCCATCATCCAGTTCAGCAACATGTGCACTCATTCCGTTAAGCAATGCAGCCTGATCTGGAGATGTTTTCAATGAGGTACCTAATACAGATGCGGAGCCTTCTGAAGTACCTGTGAAGGAAATATATCCGAGCAGTTCCTTTTCAAGTATCTTTGAACCTGCTAAAGCAACACCATAATAATCCAACAGTCTTAAGCGACAGAGTTTCTCCTGTAATTTGCTTAACGGCTTGTTGGAGATTTCATAAAAATGATCTACCAGTTTATCGGTGAAATTGGGCATTTTTACACCCTTAAGATCTTATTAAGATACTGTAATAATTGAACTTAAACCATATAAATAAAGCAGGTGGTTATTGTATAGGATCAACATAATACTGGTCAATCACTCGCTTAACTAAAGCGACCTGCTTTGCTCGCTGACGAGCTTCAGCCTCACTGGTATCCCAACTGTGGTTCTTTGCGACGGAACCGCCAGTTTTCAAATAGACTGGAGCTGCAACCCGAATCATCTCAGGGACCTCATAATGGCGAATAAATCCACCTGAAGAAGCTGGATTCTCTGTATGAATATCAATAGGGATATCTATTGCTGCACGAAGTGCAGCAAGCATAGGTAGCTGAATATCCCTAACCGGGTTAAGGGAGTCAGCACCAATACTTTCAAGCATTTTGCCTGAACAGGGGTTACCATGCCCACAATGCGCAGAAACCTTGAAACGACATTGTGCAGGAATTTCACCCTGCTTGCGCATTTCATTCAAAATCCAGAGACAACCCTCGTCATAAATCAAAAATGAATGGCAACCTAAGGTAATCGCACGCTTAACCTCCTCAATTGCACGAACGATCTGCTCTTGGCCACGCAAACGGTATCCCATTCGTTGACCTTCCGGTGTTTGCACAGAAGCACTGGTGTCATAGGTTGCCCGTGGGCCTATTGCCAATACAAGTTCTACGCTGTGATCTTTTGCCAGTCCCACCATCTGCTCTATTTCTTTGTCCAGCAAAAGCATGATGCCTTTAGTCTGCGTTACTCTATGAATCGGCAACCCCTTTTCCGCAAGTGTCTCCAATAGCGCTTTCATCGCAAGAGGTCCCTGAATCCCTGGTACTTCAAACCGATATTTTGTACCGTCTGAAAAGGTTTTTGAAGAATCTGGTAATTCATGCAGATCGCCAGACGGCAAGCCGATTTTCTTTAGAAATTCTCTTGTCAGCTTCATGATTTATTACTTTTTTAATTCTAATTTATTTCACAAAGTCCTCTCTATATTGTATCAGCACTATCAATAAAGAGTTGTACATATTCACTTTCGTTTTTTATTACACCATAAGCCTGAGCACGAGAAATTACCTGATGCGCCCAATTCCTGTGTGGATTAGCTTCGTTCATCTTGTTATTATTTTCACTTTTTATTACCCCGTCACCAACATTTAAAATCTGCTGGGCATCCTCATATTCCTCTAATGTAACAGACTGCATGGCGTTGACGTACTTGAGATGTGAAGGATGGATCACTGTTTTGCCAACAAAACCATTAGTCTTATCAAGAAGCACTTCTCGTAATAACCCATCAATAGCATCGTTAAGTATCGGTTGCAGAGTTAACAATGAGCGATTCAAATTTTGCTGTAGTAAAAGAGATAAATCATCACGCTTGTAAGCAAGAAAATATTCCCAGACAGGCCCTGATAGAGTATATCCGTCTTCTACACGGTTAAAAACATTAAGAATATCTGAAAGTATATCACGTACCGGCAGAATATCATAAATTGAAGCACTGATTGCACGACGAACGCCAAAGAATGAGGAAAAATCAGTCCCTCCAACACGAACATTCAGAATATAATCCTTGTAAGGAACCATCAATTCCTTGAGCTTTTCAAGTTCTTCCTCGCGAGTTTCACGATAAGCAATAGCCTTACCTTCCAGAATCGGCATACCATAAAGTATAGTGTCAAGTCGCTGATTGAGCTCCACTAATTGCTCAAGGTACACTATCGCTTCACAACTTGAATACTTGGGAAACACAAAGCCTGAAAGAATACGAGCCTGATCATTGTTGAGTTGAAGAGCAAAGCGTATGAACTGGTCGTGATTACGTACCCGAAGAAAAATCAGCGGAATGTCATTCTCATTAATGATTCCTTCGCCAAGAGCACGAGCCAAACGATCAAGCTGCTCAAGAACATTTGTTTGTGCGGCTTCAATTTCATCAGCCCGAATCGCATCCTCAAAACACATCACCATCGATTTAAGCGCCGGTATCTGCCGAGCAAGCAACTTATCAACGATTTGCCGTGTCCCCGGCATGTATAGAGTCCCTCCTAAACAGTATTGCAGTAGTGGCTTATCGGCCCACTTATTGAATTCGACTGGTTCATGCTGAAACTTGAATAACGTATTTTGTTGATTATGTTTCATGCTAAAAATCCTGCTTTCGTGTTGGTTTCCGATTTTTTTAGGGTTGTTTTCATACCGTCTAATAGCAGGCTAATGACCCTTTTCTGATCATCAATGTCTAAAGCTGGATATATAGGTAGACAAATAACCTTTTCTGCTATCTCTGCAGCAACGTGCAAATCTCTCGAATTGGCCGAAAATATTGCTCGATACATAGGGAAATCGGTTATTAGCGGATAAAAATATCGACGACCATAAATTCCATTGGCACGCATCTTTTCGTACAATGCATCTCGAGACAATTGATATTCGTCACCGACCAATATCGGGAAATAAGCATAGTTTGCCACATGCTGACCAGCTTGTTTCAGGCATGTGATACTTGATATTTCACTGAGGTTGTGACGATAGTATTGATCAATCTCGCGACGACGTGCTATTGCTGCTTCTATATGTTTGAGCTGCAACAAGCCAAATGCGGCATTGAACTCGCTCATCTTTCCATTTATACCTGTTGCAACCACAGTAGTCTCATTTACAAAACCAAAATTTTTCAGATTATCAATATGCTGCTTTGTTTTTGCGTCAGGACATACAATAGCACCACCTTCAAAAGTGTTGAATACCTTGGTAGCGTGAAAGCTAAGGATTGATAAATCCCCATGCCGCAATATACTTCCTGCATCATCTTTAACACCAAATGCATGAGCAGCATCATAGATAACCTTGATATTATAATTATCAGCTATCTTCTGAATAGCATCAATATCACAAGGATTCCCGTAACAATGAACAGGAAGAATTGCTGTCGTTTGAGGTGTTATAGCTACTTCTATCTTGTTAGGATCAAGATTCATTGTGATTGGATCGATATCCACAAAAACCGGTTTAATACCATTCCATAAAAGAGAATGCGCCGTTGCAACAAATGAGTACGGTGTTGTAATCACCTCACCAGTTATACGAAGTGCCTGCAATGCCGTAACTAAAGCAATCGTTCCATTGGTAAAAAGAGCAATATGTTCCACTCCTAAATAGTCACAAAGCGCCTTTTCGAGTTCTTTATGAAATGGGCCATTGTTTGTTAACCATTTATTTTCCCATATTTGTTCAAGATATGGCATAAATTCTTCCAGTGGTGGAAGGTATGGCTGTGTTACGTATATCGGGCTCGAATTCATTATTAGCTATTTATAAAATAAAGAATCCCCGCCGCAAGCAGCGGGGTATTGACGATTTCATCTGCTAAAACAGTGACAACTGATAATCACTGTAAAGTTTTTGATACGTACCTCCCTGCCCTTTGACATATTCGCCTATCATGTCTTCATTTCCATGCTTTCCCACCGTTCAAGCATAATACCCATCCGTCCACATCTCGCCACCCCACAACAGTTTTTTTACTTTTGGACAGCGCTTGAACACTTCTCGGGCAGAAATACTTTTTATCATCGTTACAATTTTCGTGACACTATACGTTGGCACTGATTGCATCAAAAAATACACATGATCTTTATCCGTACCGATTTCCAGAAACTTGATCTGATAACGATTTTCAATGTCCAAACACACGTCTTTCAGCACTCCATCCACTTCATCATCAAAAATTACGCGTCTGTACTTTGCTGGCAGCTCTATGTGATACATCAGAACAGTGACATTATGGCTCTTGTGAATATATTCGCTCATGCCAACTAATATAAATCATGTCACGCCGAAAACGGCGGGGAATATGACCCGTAGAGATTAAAAAAACAAATCATATTATGTTTTTTGCTTCGATAACAAATGTACCCTCATACTTACACTCCTCTTCTTTTTATCCCAGTTTTCATTACACCAAATATTGAATACATTTACTTAATGTTTTCAAGTGGTGAAAATGTTTATAAATACTGATATCTGAGCGTTAAGGGGCAGATCAAATACAAAGTATTACTTGTTATAGTGCAAGATAGGTGATTCAAGCTTTAATATGCTGCCATGTTTATGATCATTTGAAACTATTGCCTCATAAGCCCCAATTCGCTTAATTCCACCATCGCCTAATTCCACAACTTGATTACAGTTACGTAATGTTGTGAGGCGATGTGCTATTATCAGCACAGTGAGATCATTGTCAAGACTTTCGATTGCCTGCATGACGGCCTGTTCAGTCTCGTTGTCGAGGGCACTGGTTGCTTCGTCGAAAATGATCACATCGGCCTGCTTGTAAAGAGCGCGGGCGATGCCGATGCGCTGGCGCTGGCCGCCGGATAAGCGAATGCCCCGCTCACCTACATAGGTCTGATACTTCTTCGGCCAGCTTTCAATGATTTCAGCAATCTGTGCCTGACTGGCGGCTTTTTTGACACGGCTCTGGTCGATCTTTCCTTTTGGCACTCCGAAGGCAATGTTCTCTTCGATGGTGCTGTCAGCAAGATAGATTGCCTGTGGGACATGTGCGATATGTGCCTGCCAAGCACGATTGTTACCTGTTACAATGGGTTGACCGTCAATTTCCAGTTTTCCATCAGTCGGCGCAAGAAGTCCCATAACAATATCGAGCAGGGTGCTTTTTCCACTACCTGTCACACCGATAAAACCGACACGGCTGCCTTTTGTAATAGTCAGATCAAGGTTCTCCAGCACCCAAGGGGTTTGCTCTGTATAACGGAATGAGAGATTATTCAGGCTGATTTGTTGCCTGAAAGGCAAAGGATCAGCAACTGGCTGACCAACATAATCCGGCAAAGGCTGATCAAGCAGATCAAGTGTGTCACGCAGTGAGACCTGCCCCCCCTGTATACTTGACAAAGAGGCATATGCCTGCTGCAAGACTGGCAACAAGCGCTGTGCGCCAAGTGCTAACGCGCCAAGCACAGGTATTGCTTTGGCAATACCTTCAGGCTGCCTTGCAAGGGCATAAGCCAAAACCGCTATAAGCATCATGCCAAGCGCTTCGATACCGAAACGTGGACTTGCACCGATAAAGAGGTTATTTCCCTGAGCTCTACGCAAAGGTTGATCAGCATTTCGATAGATTTGGCAGTAAGCTGCCTGACTGCCATCGATCAGAACATCGCGTATGCCGCCCAGCCCCTCCTGCAGAGACTTGATCACCTGCGTGGACTCTTTCGCTACACACTGGCTGTTGAGTAACTGCTGCTTGCGAGTAAGTTTGATAATAAATCCATAGATCAGACCAAAACCGGAAAATGCGGTCAATGCAATAACAGGATCAACAGCCAACAATGCCATAAGTATCGTGATGAGCATGATACTGGAGCTGATGAGGGTCAGTGCCGGTACTATGGTGGTATATATAACACCGTTAGCTTTACCTGATATACCACTGATCACCACGCTGCTATTGCGTGAGACATGCACTGAGTAGGACTGGTAGAGCGTGCGACGGTAGATGCTGATGCTGAGGTCGGCTCCTGTTGCAAAGGAAAGACGCGTACTGGCCCAGAGGAGCAGAAGGCGCATGGCCCCGGAAATGAGCGCTGCTACGCCAAAGGTGATGGTGAGCGGCAGCAGAAGCTGGCTGGACGAAGTTAATCCAAGTAACGTAATGACCGGTTGTGCTGCCGGGAGCTGAAAGATTCTCTCGGGAGCGGTCAAAACAGCAAGAAACGGAAGCACAGCGCCGATGCTGAGTATTTCGGCAAACGATGCACAAATCATCAATATCAGTAGCAAACCAAATTGCCCGCGTCGCCGGGGGCTGATATGGTGCCAGAGGCGCTTTAACAGTTCAGGAATGGAAGATGTTTTGGCAGCAGGTTTCACGTATTACGACTAATTATTGAAGAGAAAAGAGAAAGATCGTGTTAAGTGCTACGTGTTACGCAATACGGAGCAAGCGTTAAGAGAATATCGCTAAACAACTTTAATACGGGCTTTCAGGGTTTGTTGAAGTTTTGTTAGCATTGATAGAATATGTTCAGCTTTATCAATCCATTCTCGCCCCATTTCTTTGTCTATATAATCTATATCTACACCTATATAGACTTGCGTTGCGAATTCTGCTGCTGAACCTTTTGCGATCTCGAGAAAACGGATTTGTTCTTTAATCGACTCTTTTTCCATTCCCTCAGCCCCCGTGAAATATGCGCATTAAGTACCAAGATTTTCCTCAAAATAATTCAGTAATCTGTTCTTCAAGTATCTGTGTCCGTATGAAGTCTTAAGGTATTTTTCCCTGTGCATAGCATCCTTAATATTTCTACATGCCTCATAATAAATAAACTCAAAGGGGCGACGATAGGCTGTTGATTTTGAAATCCCCTCATTATGCTCATAAAGTCTTCTATCGAGATCTGAAGTGTACCCAATGTAATAATTGAAATCTTTGAGACTTCTAAGCACGTACACGAAATACATTTATTTCACAGGGTTGCTTGGGATGGATAGTCCTGATCGGGTAATCTGATCGCGAAAGCCGAAATCTTTACAGAAATTGAGGTTTTTGTAAACATCTGAACTCAACCTGATACTTATCTTCCAGACTTCAAGCTTTTCAGATTTCATTCCCCCACCCACCCTCTTTCCGTTAAAACCATCTTATTCTTATATCTTAACACGTAACACTTAACACGTTCTTCAGCCCACGAATTAACACGAATTTCCACGAAAAAAAAATTCAGGCTGTTTTGCTATTCGCTATCTCGCTATCCAGCCATCCAGCCATCCAGCCATCCAGCCATCCAGCTATCCAGCTATCCAGCTATCCTGCCCATTCTTCTCATCTCGACCATCGGGAGAGATCTCTCTTCTGTTCTTTCCCTCATACTCGGCACTCATTGCTCAGCACTCAGCACTATCTTCTTCCCAGTATCCTGTACCCTCTACCCACTTTCTACTGCCTACTTTCCACTGTACATCCTACATTCTTCAACGTAACACTTCGCACTTAACACTTAAAACGTTCTTTTACCCATTACCCAT
>JAFLLC010000226.1 GCA_019162745.1 Deltaproteobacteria bacterium
TATTTCTAAAATATTTGGCTTGCATGGCTGCAATTTCTTAACCGGACATTACTGATATAAAGTGGAACCCTGAGTCCACTATAAAATTCCGAAAAAGGCGCTGTCGGAATATTGGCTTGTATTGCCCTGCAGGTTGAAAATATAACTGGCATATAACTGACAAAAAAAACACCTAACTCAAAGAGAGCTAAGTGCTTGATTTTGTGGTGCCACGGCGGGAATAAATCCATCCCACCAAAGTACTGTAATAACTACACTTTACCAGAAGCACTTTTTCCTTTACCCACAATTCTACCCATATCAAATCACTGTACGTACTTCTTGCCAACTACCTAAAATGATTAAAAAAAGTATAGACATTTGAAGCCAGTACAACTTTTTCGGTTTATCCAACTTAAGAACATTTCGTTTCATGATGGGGCATTATCTTTAACACGAGAATAGCTAGACCGGATCATGATTTTTTTTAACTATGATCCGGTAAATAGTAAAAAAAATAACAAATCAGTTGCGAAGTAGTGGGTCAGTTAGCCAGCCAGGAAGAAGAATTCCACTGTTAGCTTAGGGTCAGCGGTTATATATTATGCCATTGAAGCAGCATACAAGAATAACCCTTTATTCTGTAAATGAGTTTGCGCTAATCGCTCACATCCTCCATTTTAGTGTCCAACACAGTCCAGAAAAGTCCAAAAATAGAAAAATTGTAGTACGAGTATGGATGTCGATCAGCTAAGTTTGCTTAGAATATATTCTCATAAAACAGACTTTCTACGCAGACACTAATCTTCTCAGATCATAAAAAATCTGGGTGATTGATCCAGCAGTCTGAATAAATTAAAGAAAAGTAGTCGGTTGGTGCCCCTATTATATTTGTACATAACATCGTTTGACTAACCAGACTCGTTAAAACCGTCAATGGCAAGATGCATTGTTAGGAAATATCTCAAGTGCGGCATGTATTGCAATACATCGCGACCTGATATCAATGTTATCTTTAATTCATCTCCTCTGCAAAGAGGTTTTATAGAGAATAATTCACTATGGGGCGCTACCCGACTATCCCAGTAGCAATATTCTTTTAAGGGGAATAGTTGTCAGTGGTAATCTAAAACTGTACCAAAATTGGCAATGAAAAGTGTACCACCTCTATCGATGTTTACCTTCTTAAAAGGAGGTGGGCATCATGATCACTTCCAACAAGTTCTTCGGTGACTTGCAGGGATTGTTTGGCGATCCGGTCATTGCCACCGCCATACTGGACCGGCTTCTTCATCACTGCAAAGTTGTCAATATCAAGGGCCACAGCTACCGACTCAGAGGACACTCAATCTCAAAACAGATTTGCAAAGAACAGGAACAACAAGTGGAGCAAGTCACATCACAGACTCTATAAGCAATCAGGTGGTACACTTTTACATTGCCATTAACAATAGTAGCACAGCTCCTCATGGTGACCTTAAACCCCTCTAAACTGCTCCACAATAATACCACTTAAAATGGCTCTACCGAAGAATACTACATATTGTTTTTGTTTCAGATGGCATGATTATTATGTGCGAAGTGAACAAGTTAGTAGTCGTCGATCTGTTTGACAAATTCAGACGTCTTGGTTAAAAAAACTAAAGCAGTTCTGGTTTATCATAAAAAATGACAACGACTTATGAAGGGTACAACAACAGGGGTCCGGATGATAACTAAATCTGAGCTCGAAGCTGATATATTTTTTGACGCAGTTAAGCAAGCCTTGCCGCCCATTTTTGCATGTCATAGCTTAACCAAGTTTGTGGGGTGGGCTTATAAATTCAGCAACTACCGCCAATCGAATGAGTCGAGGGGATGTACCTCCTGGGATACGATTCGACAAAATTGCGGGTTTTTCTCGCGACATTTTCGTTGATTGGCTACGGGAAGTAGCATTAGCAAAAAGATCAAATAATATCAGTCGATTATAGAATACAGTCAGCAAACCCCCTTATATTAACGTCGTCCATTCAAGGAACAGTTATAATGCCTGATTTCTTTTCGGCTTCCCCTTTTTATTATGATCAAACTTTCGATTTCGGTTTTAACTCAGGCGTTCCTCTTGCAAAAAAACATCTGTTTGATTTAACAGAGTGCTTTCGAATGCTTGTTAAGCATTATCAAGATCAGGACATGCAAGATTTACTTAAATCATATTTGAAGGTTACTACTTTATCTTCAAAATCCGAAAAAACAATTCTTAAAGAAGTACTTCTCGACATCAAAGAGCAGAACTCATCAATCCATGACTCATATTTTAGGTTCTATATAAAAAATGCCAAACACTCTTTTCATCTTAAAGGCTATTGGCATACTGCTGACAATCAACATTGCGGCTATGACGTATTTTCTCTTGTTCAATTCATTAGAAGAGGGAACGAACTTGATGCAGTAACGTTCGTTGCTAAATGTTTGGGTATAAATTTATCAAATGTGAACGTTAATCAATGTGAAAAACTTGAGGGTTATACTTTTATCCGTGATTCCTCCGTCTATCCTGGAGGTTGCTCTCCACCCTTAGATCACCAAATATTAGGCCGGCCGCCCACCCAATATTACTCTTTTTGCAATGACAATGGCTATCCTTCATTCTATTTACTGGAATGGGAACAAGACAAGAAAGCGATTCAAATTTTTTTGACTTTGCAGCAAAATCCCGAAACAGGAGAAGTAGCCTGGAAGTTCATATCTCCACCTTATGAATTCATGATTTTCAATCGCCACTTAATTAACCATAATAGTGAATTAGAAGTCTATATCCATGACCAGATCTCTAGAGTATATTTTTGCAACTTAGAGCATGTAATAGCTACCTGGTCGGGTGATCTTTCGATTTCTTCAAAACTCGATTGGTCTTTTCTAAAAGGAAGAAGTGTATCTTTCCTATTTGATAAAAATAATTCAGATTCAATGAAAATTGGTGCAGAATTAATTAAGAAATTTAGTGATATGGGGACAAAGCTAAGATTATGCGCTGTTCAAATTTAAACTAACCATAAAGATTTTAGAAAAGAAAATGGCAATCATACATACAAAAGGCCATTGGCGGTTAGAAGAAATGACCATCGAGAAATTCTACGATTATGCTAAAAGTCTTCACGGACTCAACCTAAAGCCTCAGGGGAAGGAGGTTAAAACCTACGCAAAGTCTATTGCTGACTTTGATCAGATGGAGACTGAATCGTCTTGGATAATCCAGGATCTCATTGAAGAAGGTGAGTTTGTCCTGTTGATGGCAGGGCAAAAAAAAAGCAAATCTTTATTAGCACTGGATTTTTCACTAATGATTGCGTGTGGAGAATCAATAGACAATCGCCTTTCTGTCATCAAGCCTGATAAAGTTTTGCTCATTGATACAGAAATGCCAGAAAACAAATTTAGTAGTCGAGTAAAAAAATTGTCAGAAAACTATACGTACAAGGAAAGAATCATCCATAATTTTCGTTTCATCTGTATTAAGGGCCTGCGACGCAAAATTGATCTTTCAACGGCGGATGACCAAAAGTGGATTGAAAATGAGATTAAAGATGCAAAATTTATCGTGTTTGACAACCTTGGAGGTTTTCTTCCATATGGATCTGAAAAAAACGAATCATTCTGGGAGCCAGTTTCGCTTTGGTTTAAATCTCTTACTTCTAAAGGACTTACTGTGTTTTTGGTTCATCATTTAAATAAATCTGGCGAGCACCGTGGTACCGGGAAAATAACTGATGACGTTGACCTTGTCTTGACCTTAAAAAAACCAGAGAGTTGTCCAAGTAATAAAACCATAATTGAATTTACAATTACTGATGCTCGTTATCTTCATGGGAATCAACGCGATCCTTTCGAGATCGAATATTATGAAGAAAACAAAATAATTAAACGAATTGTACGGCCGAGTGATGTTGAGCTAAACAAGCAGAAAAAAAGCATTGTGACAGAGAAAGAAATCTCTGAGCATGGACTTACTGATCTCCAGATTGAAATGTTAAGCAAGGCCCGAGATCCAAAGACAGAATTTATCAAGGCTGGTATGTTTTCTAATTCAGATATTAAGGGTAGGTCAGCGTCCTCAATCACAAATATTCTTACTGATCTTTGTACAAAAGGTTTGCTGGAAAAAAGTGGCATTAAAAATGGGGTGAAATATAAATCCGTACCAGCTCAGCAAAACGATATTTAACAGGCATTGGTCAACAGAATTACATCGGTAATACGAGCACTAATGTTAATAGATGCTGTATTCTAATGATTTATCTGTGGCTACGATTGGTATCTTTTTAATCAGGATCACCAATTGCCCATTTACGTTCGCCAAGATAGAGAACACTTTTCCCAACAATATCTACATTCCATTTCTGTACAATTAATTTGGTCACATATCCAAGGTTGAACGCTCCGGGGTGTCTAGTTATTTCAAAAGTACACCCATCATCGGTTTTTACAAAATTAAATCCCCTATCACGCAGGCGAGCATTCGTTATCATTCCACCGTGAACCGACCAGAACTCTTCTAACAACCTGCCCATAAGGCTCAATAATCTTTTTGAAGGACATTTTGTTGGCAGCCAAGCCTCATATTTAGATAGAAAATCACCGGTCAAAAGCTCCTTGTAATGAGCATCGCAATATATAAGACCATTGTAATACCTATGAACACGTACCGGAACATTACATCCTTGAACGTTACACCCTGTTGGATCTGTCATTGTTTTCAAGCTCCATTTGAGTAATTATTAAGCTGTATCACTTATCAGGGAAGCTATTAAAACCCCAACTATAGAGGCTTAATTGCCTCTATAGTTGGGGTGAGGGAGTTCTTGTTCGTTACGTGTATATATGATCATGTTAGATAGCGTCGAAGAGATCGATTGCTAATTTCCTTTACATGAGGCTGCGGTCGAGGCATGCCAGCGTCTTTTGGAGCCAGTTTTATGGCTTCGCTGGTATCTACACTCGGTTGGTAATTACTACGTATATTTCAAAAATACTGAAACGGTTGATGGAAGGATATCTGGACTTCTGAACGATCAAGCTCCGGGGGATTGCCGTCCGGTGTAGCGCTTCGTTATCCGGTACTCATTTTTTCAATTCTTTTTTTACTTGCACACAGAAAAATGGTCTGCGGTTTAATTCCTACATCTCAAAAAAAGATCTGCCCTATAAGGAATCTTGAGAACATCAAGCTTATTGAAGCTCGAAAAAAATTGAGAGTGAGGATTCAAGCTGTTAGTTTGTTACTATTTAGATTGACTCCAACGACCCAAAACATCATTGATCTGCTCTCGTACTATTTGACGGGCATCATAAACTTTCATAACTCTTCAGAGAGTAACCTATCATAATCTGTATCAGAGTGGCGGATATGAGCCTGAACGGCAAGAAGTATAGCATTTTTATTAAAGTCTTTCGCTGAAGCGGAACGACCAACCCTACCACTATGCTTAAGACACGCATGCTCAGCAATTAGGCTCGCTATTCTTTCAGGGCAATGAGGATATAATTCGGTAATTTTCTCTGCAAATTTCTGGAGATATTGCTGATCGAGCTTTTCCCTTCGGACAGCATCTCGTTCTCTATTTCTTTGCCGTACATCTTCGTCAGCGAAACACTGTTTTTCTGCCTTTTCAAGAGCATGGGACTCTACGAGAACCCCTTGCCGTTCGTTTCTCTTTCTTGCTTTACTGAACTTATAAACTATAGCTGATAAATTTGAATACTTCTGGGACCGTTTTGTTAAAGCTGTATTGCCAGAGGGTAAAAATACAAGATGATCAAAGTCCGCACATGTTAAGCATAGGGGATCATTTTTTTGTTGTAAGAGCAATCATATCTGCAGACTTAATAGGTTCATGACATTCAATACATAAGGAATCCCGATGCGTTATAAATACTCTGAGGTCAGCCATGAGATTATGCGAGGGTTGTAATTATGATGGAATAAAGCGCATTGAGGAATGAACGCCACACATCACCGGCAGCAAAAGGCAGAGCGAGAAAGGAGCGGCACTTTTTGCTGTCCGAGTGCATGTGATTGTTAGGTATTTTTAAGTAAACCATCTCTGTTCTGGGCCATCCCAACCATGATACTTCTTATGAAATTCCTTCATTGCGGCCATATATTGCGACAAGATTAAAGTAACATCACTCACTTGAGGCATGTTATCCTCATCCAGCAGATCTAAAAAATCTATCGATGCCTCATCATTCAAAATCGTTCTTACTCTGGATAGAAGCCTGTTCGTAATATTTATCTTGCTTTTGCTAACAGCAGCATCGGGCTTTTTCTTCGACAGCTCTTTAAATTCCGAATACATAGAATCCAAGAGAGGCATCGTTGTATCATGCGTTGCCGCCTTATCCGATGTTGTAGTTGCCTTACCCGCTCTCATCATTAATCCTTCAGCTTTTTGGGTTTTACTGTACGTATTTTTATCATCCCATTTTCATCAACATTATCGCCGTCATCCCCTTCAACTTCCCAGAACCAAGAGCTGTACTCCAAAACGACATTATCAGCTCTAAGCTTCTCGAAACACTGAAGGTACTGCGATAAAATAAAAACGACATCGCTTGTGTGCGGAATATCGCCCTCATCGAAGGAATCAAAGTCTTCAAAGGGGCGATATTTTGCCAATAAGAACTCGTTGCTCTCCGCGATGAGCCTGTTGACAAACTTGAGCTTAAATTTATTTACGGCATCGTTTGGGTTTTTCTTGGACAGCAGCGACATTTCCTCATAGACGCTTATTAACTGTCCAGATAGCTTTTCAAATCTGTCAACGTCAGACTTATTCATGGTTTCTCCTTCAAGATGGGCAGCTTCTTCTAAACTCAATGTATTTTTTCTTCAAAACTTCAATAGGTGCCCTTTGCTTACTTTCGTAAACTTGAACCATCAACTTAAGGTCTTCATCGGTTAATGCGATTATGCACTTTCTCTGGGATGACCATAAATCAATGGTATTTTGATATATTGCCTTTGGCAGTTCATGCCTTGTCAGGAATACACCAAAGCTACCAAACCCCGATTGCAAGTAACGATTTAGCTGGTTTACATGATCGCGCTCTATTGCTTTGACATTTTTCATTTCAACAACAAGCTGTCTGTTTCCATAATCCGAGAATATTTCATCTAGGAAATCTACGTCTCTATTGTTGTAAAAGACAAGATCCCTAATGTGTCTGCCGGATTCCGTTCGACTTTGTGTTTGTGCGAAATCAAGGTGTGGATAAAATAAAGAAGACAGCAGGCTTGCGGACAACTCTTCATACTTGAGGTCAGCTCCATCTTCTTTGCCAGTAGGCAGCTTAATAAGCTGATCCAGTTTTCTTTTTGCGGACAAAATTGGAATCTGACTAAATAATGGATCATTGTTGCAGTCATCGATATTTCGTGTCTTGTATTCGATATACCCTTGAACAGCCCCATAATGCTCACGGTTATAATTCAGAACCTTCACACGTTCCTGGGGTTCGTCAGGGTTAAAAATATCGTCTCTCGGGCAATATGACTGGAAATAATCCTCAAAATTTATCCATGGGTTGAATCGCAACCACCGTTTCGGGGTGAATATGATAGGCTCTTTGTTGATTGGATTAACTGGCAGGTAAACTTTCTGATTAAAATCTAAGGCATTGTTTTTATAATTGTATATTGAATCCAGAATAACACCTTCAATCGGAATTCCGAGTGACTCGCACTGCTCAATTGTGTAATCAACCAAAAATGACTTGATATAGTTACACGCTATATCGCTTATTCTGTCTTTTGAAATTCCAGATATATACAACTGTATCACTTCAAAATGAGTGAATCCGAATTGACTATACTCTGGAATATCGTGAAAAAGCTGCAAGATTTGCTCAGCTTGACCTTGTCCTATTTTTACGCCTTTTCGTGTTTTCGAGACTCCAAGACCGACTTCTTGGCATTCAGATATTTCGATTAGCGTTGCAATTGCATCATCTAATCGGCGCTTTTTTACCAAGTAGTTTAGGTGGTTGAATGAATTTATTATTGCTGTATGTAGCGCCTGATCTTGTTGGGACGGCGATTTCCATAACAAAAACGGATCAACATAAAGAGGAATGTCCTCGTCAAAGAATTGGATTGCAAAATCTATATCAGACTGGCTTTTATGTATTCCATGAAAGTCAGTTAATCTTGGTCTAACCAGATTCATTTTGTTCCTGCCATCTCCTTACATTTAACAGTATTATTGTGACAAAGTTTTCATGACAATTTCGTAACAATTATTCTGGAACAGATGTTACGCTATCGTGGTGAATTATCTTATTCTCTTTGACGGGATCAACCGTTTTTGCATCAAACTTTCATGTAAATCACAAAGTTAAAAAGACAAACTCGCATATCGTTAAGAAGTAATATTCAAATTAAATTACATAGACACAGTCCGAGAATTGGACATGCAAATCCTTCACATGTTCAATTTTTGTTTTATCGTCAGTTAGGTTGACTGCCAATTGGGAGGCGATAGCAACTAGTGCATTAGAATTCAACAGAGCATTAATAGATATTTCTGGAGGATACTTGATGGAGGCCATAACTATGGGTAAATAACCCCCATGAATAAAGCTGTTCAAGGCCTTCAGCGTTAAATCTCTAAATTCTATTAACTGCTCGATAATATGTTTAGGAGCCTCACTTTTTTCAAGATGCTTGAGCATTTGTGAGAGGTTTATGTTGTCTTTTTCTTGTATTTCGATCTCCATTGACATCTGTTTAAGTAAGCTTTCACGGTAGGAATCTGTTGCTGCGTATAGTAGCCACATTCCGCGAGTTAACGTCTCAAACTGCGGACGATAAAGAATGTAGCCTGAGGAGTTCATTCCAAGCATAATCAAGGTATGCGCACCAATTGCGTGCTCAATCGATAGGTAAACAGATGGGAATGAAACCATACATCGAGGGTCTTCTAAAATAATAAGGTCTTGAAAAATCCTTGATACAGCCTTATGGAAATCGGATGTTCTTTTAATAAGCTGGATAAGTTTTACTTCGGATTCCATTTTTTTTTGACCAAAAAGAGGCTGATATATTTAAGTCTGGATCAGTAATGTCCGGTTAAGGACTTGCATGCAATGTTTTGGTTGATTTATTGAGTT
>JAFLLC010000086.1 GCA_019162745.1 Deltaproteobacteria bacterium
AGGTGGTACACTTTTCATTGCCATTTTTGGTACAGTTTTAGATTACCACTGACAGATGTTTTCAGAAATTGCAAATCAGGCTGGCAACTTGAAAGATTTCATGATTTTCTGGTTGAAGAAATGGATAAAGAAGAAATTCACAATGAGCTCATGAAACGTCTTGCTGCAAAATATGAGAATATAATTTTCCCGCCGCCGCCTATCCCTGGCAACAAAAAGATTCGCCCGATACTTTCATTAGCATCTCTAAAAAATGAAGGGAAAATTCTGGAACATTGTATTTTCTCTTTTGCAGAAGAAATTTTTAAAAAACAATGTTTCTGCTACAAAATTTTAAATCCCGAGAGAGGGACACTCCTTGTTAATTTGAAAAATGGGCGGCCTGTAATTGGCGCAATACATCTTAAGAAAAATAAACCACCATCAACTGAGACCGTCAAATCGGTGAATGAATGGCTAGAGACTTATATGAAACCAATAATTAAAGAAGAAACACATAGCGAATAATTTTTTTTAATCGTCCTGCATGATGCGGAAAGCTTCTATGTCAGGGCTAAAGTGGTCGGTGTTAAAGATCTCGGGTACGCCGCATTTGAACAGAGCCTCTTTCAAATCCTCAACGCAGAATCTGGTGTCCAGTGTATTTGAGAGTCGCCAGGAGAGAACCTTTATGGTGATTCAGTCCATTGCGAAATACAGAGAAAAACCATACCTGCCAAACTGAAAGTGATAGCAAAAACTTTATAGTTAAAAAAAATTCTTAAACGAGGCTCTAAATGGATTGGATAACAAAATATCGCAATAGGTAATTTCCTTGATGCAAGAGATTCCGAGTTGGGGGAACATGTCGATGCCGTATTATGCCTTAAGGAAGATTGCTGCAATGAAGATGGTGACTATCCGATAGTGCGAAGTGTTCCCCTGAAAGATGGACAAGGGAATACGAAAAAATCGCTGGATGAGGCTATGGACTTTATTCATGATACTATTGCCCATTCGGAAAAGATTCTGGTTCATTGTCACGCAGGTAGATCAAGATCTGTTTGTATTGTGGCAGCATATTTGGTGAAATTTTGTGGATACTCACGCAATGATGCCTTCGATCTTATAAAAAGCAAAAGAGAAATATATCTCTCGAATGGTATTGAAGAAATTTTTCGCCTTGTAGGTCTGTGAAAGGGATTGCATGGTCGAATATCATTAAACAAGGGAGTGTGCAACTATGTGATATTATCTGTGGATGGGTAGAACGCCAGACAAAATACCGATTTTAAAAAACAGGAATTATATGATTTCAAAGAGGCAAAGTCATGGAGCGTTATCGATGACGAAGATGATGGTTCTGAACACTCCTTTTTTTATACCCCATGGGGACTGATCCTGGTGATGGATAAAGCTCCAGAGGATGGATCTGTACAGTCATCATGGCTAAACATTCTACTGTCCTCGGCAACGAAAGAATTTCCCCAGGCATTACAGATTTTATCTGGATCTTGCTCATGAACTAGAAATGGCTCTTTTTAACAGTGAGGGCGTTGTTACGACTGAGAATTTCATGACCGCAGTGCAAGATTTTAATAACGCATCTGCTTTGATCGAACGACTACTCGGCCATCATGTAGCTAAAAAAGTTGTAAACAAGTTGGCGATGCCTGCAAAGACGAAATTACGGAAATAATCTAAAAGGAAGTTGGGGAGCAAACCAAATGGAATAAAGTGAGGGGGCTTGTCAGGATAAATCCCCATTGTAACAGCGTGTAAGAAATTAACAAAGGAGGAGAGGAAGATGGCGGATCAAGAAACTTCTGCGGATCAGCAGGCGCCTTGGTATTTCGACACTTTTAGTATCATGGCGGAGCTAGGGCATGTCGGGGCACAATTTGAACTTGGCTGCATGTATGCAAATGGACAAGGAGTACCCCAGAATGACGCAGAGGCGGTCAAATGGTTCCGCCTGGCAGCGGAGCAAGGGCATGCAGAGGCACAATTTGAACTTGCCTGTCTGTATACTACTAATAGACCTGGGTTGTCCCAGGAAAACTCTGAGGTTTACAGCCACAAAGATGTCCTATGCCGGCAACTCCTGGTAACCTTAAAAGCAATACGTGATAAACAGAAAAATGCAGAGGCGGCCAAGCGGCATTCTTCTGAAGATGAAGATGAAGATGAAGATATTGTGGTCCATTGCTCAAGGGAGTGGTGGGAGCAACATTTTGGCGAAAACGGTTCCTTTACAAGGGCTGCCGAGTTACAGAAAAAAGCAGCAAGGAAGAAGAGAGAAGTTGCTCGGGGAAATTGAACAGCATTATAAAGTAGAGAGAAAAGTAAACAGAATAGAACAAAAGCATGGTCAGAAAGGGGAGTATTGAGCCACAGATTTTGGTGTCTCGAACGCCGTGCTTTAACAGGCTGGCTACCCCATCCCCCGATATATCATTCAATCATCCAAAGCGAGGATGACTGTTTGAGGAAACTCAAAATAGGGCCTTTTTTCTGATTACGGTGACTCTTGACACACCAGAATGGTTTGGCAATCATCAACAATATGGTCATTCTTCAGGCTAATGGGACTCATGCATATCCCGGTCAAAAATAGCGAAGAGCCTTTTTGCATATTGGCAGTCAATATAGATGGTGATATTTTTTGACAACAAGAAAACAAGTACAGCCTTATTTCAACTTTTGTTCGAACGAAACATTCTTGACTTTTCATCTTTCGTGGAAGTAGTATACATTAGTAGTTTGATATACACTCTGTACTAACACGTCTGAAAAAATGGAAAATATTGTATGCAACGATTAGCTGAAAAACAGATTGCAGGCTGGAAAGATTCGCCCCGTCGTAAACCACTGATAATTCGTGGAGCACGGCAGGTTGGGAAAACATGGCTTGTGGAGAATGTTCTGGCAAAACAATTTAAGAGTTTTGTCAAAATAGATCTGGAAAAGCGTCGTGATCTCCATCCTCATTTCGCTGAGAATCTTGAGCCTCAATCGATACTAAACCTTCTGGAGTTGACAACCGGTCGAATCATACCTGGCCAGACGCTTCTTTTTTTTGATGAGATTCAGGCCTGTCCGCGAGCGCTTATGGCATTGCGCTACTTTCATGAAGAGATGCCGGAACTCCATGTAATAGCGGCCGGCTCATTGTTGGAATTTGCCTTTGGCGAGATATCCATTCCTGTTGGCCGCGTTCAGTATCTACACATGCACCCGATGACATTTTACGAATACCTTCTGGCAATGGGTAAAGAGCAGATGGCTGAATACACTCTAAATCAGCCGGATGATATCGCAGGGTCTATTCAGGAAATCATTCTAAAGGAATTGCGAATCTATTTCTTTGTTGGCGGCATGCCTGAATGTATTAAGACCTATCGTGACAGTGGTTCCATGGTTGAAACCTTTCAAGTTCAATCAGAAATTCTGGATTCATATCGCGATGATTTTTCTAAATACACCCCTCATATAAACACGATCTGTCTTGATGCAGTTTTTTTGAGCGTGGCAAAAAGTATTGGGGAACAATTAAAATATACCCGTTTGAATGATGGGCATTCAAGTCAGATGAATCGAAAAGCATTTGATCTGCTGGTCAAGGCAAAAGTCATTCATAAAATTCCGTCCTGTGATCCAAGTGGTTTACCATTAGGCGCAACAGCCAATCCAAAGAAATTCAAGGCGTCAATGCTCGATATAGGGCTTATGCAGAGACTCTGTCAGGTGCCGGTTGAACTGGAATTGCAGCAGGAAAACCTTCTGGCGATGTACCGTGGAAAACTTGCGGAACAATTTGTTGCCCAGGAACTACTGGCCTGGCATAGTTCAGAGTTGTTTTATTGGTCGCGAGAGGCCCGTAGTAGTAGTGCTGAGGTAGACTTCCTTGTTGTTCGGCAAGGTACTATTTACCCGGTAGAGGTTAAATCGGGAGCGAGTGGGAGCTTGCGAAGTCTGCATCTTATGCTTGAAAAATATCCTAATTGTCCGCAAGGTTTGGTACTTTATAGCGGTAAAAGTAATAAATTGCCTGAGCAGAAACTTCAATTTCTCCCACTATATTGTGTCTCGATCATTGGCGACCAACGGCCGGACGTAGTTTGAACAGGGAGAGGCGGGTTCCTTTTTACTTTTTAAAAATTGTAAGGAGATAAAATCATGGGCCTTTTTGATTCGATTGATAACTTACTTGAGCCTGTTACCAAGAAGATATTTGCTACTAAGATTGCAAAGAATATTGAACTCATGAATGGTGAGGACCTTTTTACATCACATAAATATATCTACAGCGATTCTTCTTATAGCTATGTGCCTGGTAATACATATCATAATGATTCTTGCGATGATTAATATTTGTTTCGCGGATTCAAAATTGAAGTGCTCCTTTTACTTGGTCGTTGAAGAAGCCAGGATACTACCCCAGCTCACTTCTTAAAAACCTATAAAAGTTGCACTTCAATTTTGAATCCGCGATGTTAGCTCCAACCTCATAATTTCAATAAAAATTCAAGGAAGCCATCGAATTTTTTAAGGACTCTGGTAAGGATTTCAGGGAAATTCCTGGCGCAGAAGGATTTTATATTGCTTGTGACGACAAAAAAGGAAAAAAAGTTATCTATCTCGACGACGTTAATGTCGAGGGAGTGGCTTATCTCGCATATTTCATGAATCCTATAAATCTATAAACGGCGGTTGCCACCTACTTAAACGGAGGAGGCGCGGATGGTTTCACGGCAGTTAATCAATGCTTTACTGGTCGATGTGCGACGGCATTGCCAGACTAAGGGTTACCGCGAGGGGCCCGGCGTCAACAACTTCATTCCTCACGACCTAGTTGACGCCTACGGGATGGCCAAGTATCTGGTCACGGCCGGGTTTGACAAGTATCTAGCGATCGCCCCGGAGGGTCACATCTACGGCTATTTCTTTGAGCGAATGGGTGTGCCGGTGCTGTCGGTATTCACCGACTATCCGCCGACTCGTTGTATCGCTGAAGACGATCTTCGCATACTCCGGGATCAGCGTGTCCTGTTAATTGAAGATGACGCCATCAGCGGTCGAACCTTACGGTTGGTGTCTGAACACTTGCACCAGTTCGCCCCGAACTCACTGGGACTGTACCTGGGGCATACAAAAGGGGTTCAAAATTTGCAGAATGTGCCGGGCGAGATTGGCAAGGTATACGTGGCTGAAGACTTGTTGAGTTGGTACACCCGGTCGGAGCTGGAGCGGGAATTTGAAGACTTCTTCCAAGGCTTCCTGGTCAAGGGACCTGCCTAACCAAATGCTGTGTCTGCTCAGGTTTGCCGTTCTGGTTTCTCAGGACTCAACCTTTGTGGGGTGCGCTCCGTCAGTTGAGATTGGTCGTTATTGTTGTTAGGAACACAAAAGGAAACAACATGACATATGTGGACGAAAAAGTTAATAATGAAAATGATCATTTTGTATTAAGTCGCTTCACTATCGCACAAAAAAACATCTATGGTTGTGTCCTTACGGAATTAATAAGAGGAAAAAAGCAAACATCACTGGATGTGGTACATTTTTCCACAGATTGACGGTTTGGGACATAGCTCAATTTCAATACGCTACTCCATAAAAAGTATAGAGGAAGCTCGAAGCTACCTGAGTCATCCAATTCTTGGAGCAAGGCTGTTGGAATGTTCAGAACTGGTCTTAGATATTGAACAACGTTCCGTGTCAGAAATTTTTGGTTACCCAGATGATACGAACCTTAGATCGTCTATGACTTTATTTGCCTCTATTTCAGATATAGACTCCATATTTAATAGTGTTCTTGAGAAATTTTTCTATGGACATCGAGACAGCAGGACAATCCAGATGTTGGAAACTCTATAAATCTTATAATTTATTGTCATGAGAATCATGGTGAACCCGTTTCTATTTTGCGGTTACGTCAACTTCGTAACCAAATCCGGAATGAGGCTCTACAGCAGGCCAGCGGATGCGGCGGAATCTATCAAAAAAGAAGCCACCGACAAAAACGGCGACTCAGAAACTTTTATGCAAGTTCTTAACCGGACATTACTGTGTTTTATTCAATCATAGTCGATAGTCAAATTGATCGAGAATTTCTTTCAATGGCCATTTAATCAAACTTCTTTACCCCTACTTGAGGATATAAATTCATGGGTCTTTTAGATGCAATTGATAAGTTGCTTGAGCCTATTACCAAGAAGATATTTGCTACTGAGATTGGAAAGAATATCGGACCTCTGGCTGGTGAAGAACTTTTTACTGATGGGCCAGATTATACCGGCGATCTATCTTACGCCTTTTTACCTGATAATATAGGGCACCAGTCATGGGTGGATCAGCATGAAAGTCATTGTCTTGAAGAGGATGAATAACTAAACTTTACGGGCCACAGACCCTATTTTTATCTACCTGCTCAATCTCCTTCTAGAAGCGGCTTCCCGGAAGCTTTTCTTGCCGCAGCTCTATCCCTGCTCATTTGATCTGCGCCTTTGATTCCCGCAGGTATATTAACACTCGTCAAGTTGTCGACCAATGCTCCATTAGGTCCCATTAATTTGGCATCTTGGTGTTCAAAAAGCCTTTGTTCAGCTGTAACATTTACATGGCCTTTAATTTCTTCTGGCCCAATCAATGGCGCATGATTAGCACTAGGATTGCTGCTGAAATCACTAGGGGTAATCCTAGATGTATGACCTGCTGATTCTCCTACTGCTGACCCTACCTGACCCTGAATGTTGGAGATCTGACCTCCAGCCTGCCCACCGGCTGCACCGATGGCAGCATCCACCTGAGCTTTTCCATCACCCCAAACGTAATCACCATTTTTAAGAAACGAATTGATATGCTGATTCAATTGGTCGATACCAGCAGACCCACCTGTTGCCATGTGATTAAGAGCATCAGTCGCCTTGCGGACATTTTCAGGACTATCTGAACCGTAGCGTTGTGTGGCATAGTGTCCAACAAAGGCGGTACTCAGATCAGCGCCAGTTGTTTCAGTTGTTCGTTGCATATCCCTGGCATCATTCATCAACGTTGATGCTTTGGTGGCGCCAATATTGTGAGCCATATTGTTGGTAAAAGCAAGTCCCTGGCTACTCCCCATACTTTCCTGTAGAGCCTCAGAGCGTGCCGTGGATATTTCATTGCCAATAGCCTCCGATGTTTTCTGATCCACATCAAAGTTCACTGTTTTACCATTGCTCCCTGTAGCCGTTACTTCATACCTGCCGCCACCTTTTGCACCTATCCCTAGAAGTTGTAATCCGCCACTTGCTTCAGCAAAAGCTGAAAGTTTTGCTTGTGTATTTTCGCCCACACTATCCTTAAAGCTGGAGCTACTATTTACAGCCTTATTCAATTTCGCTGACACGGAATTATTCAGGTTTTCTCCATAAGTACGAGCCTCGCTGCTGGTCAATGCGGCATTCTTTATATAACTCTGACCATTGGCCCAATTTTCATTGGTGGCAAGACTGTCGCCAGCCCCTTTGGTCTTAATGTATGCCGCTTGATGAGCCATTGCAATCGGACTCAGCCCGTTGACACTGGCCTTTGTCAGCGTAGTACCTCCATGACCGTCTGTGGCATGGGTAGCTTGACCTGATGCCATGTTGTCCGTCTGTACGCCAACCCCACCAGCCCCGTTGGTAGTGATCATACTGGTTGAACCGTCTGCATTGACGGTTTTAGTTTGTCCTTGCGTAGCCTGTCCATCAGGGCCAAGAGAAACCGATGATTGACCGGCTGCTGTTCCTGCCTGTTGGTTGAAGTTTTTTTGCATCTCTGCATAGCCGGCATCGGAAGTTCCCCTTGGAACTTGCCCAGCTTTTTCTAATGCTGCTCTGGCGTTCATGGAGGAATTGTAATTTCCAACTGGACTGTGGACACTATTGAAGGCACCAGCCGCCATTTGATTGGAAAACCGATGTTGCGGCATCCCTTCAAGCAGGCTCGCTGAGCTTACCTGTTGTTTCATGGCAGCAGCTGTTCCTTCCGGTGTCAACAAGGCCCCGGCTTGGGCTCCTGCTCCACTTACTGCACCGCTCAAGCTCCCTGCCATCATTGCCAAGGCATGACCACCGAATTTGATCAACATCATGGTGAAGAGACTTGCCAGCATAATACCTGAAGAGCGGATAATGCCGAACATAGCCAGCATCTTTTCCGATAATGAGGGAAAAGCCGCCATCGAATAGACTCCAAGACTTGATTGGCGTACTTCTTCAAATGAGTAGGTTGCATAGTCCATAGCCGCAGTATGAATTACCGCATCAGTTATGCCCCAGATGGTCAGAAAACAGAAAAAACCGAACATGGCTGAAAGGGCCTTGCCGACAACAGGAGTTGGCAGGAACAAGGCAAGGAATGGAATCATGCCAATGGCAATAGCGGTCATGATCGCCTTGATGATCGGAATCCATTCATTCATGGTCAGACCGATACCCATACCGGATGATGTGATCTTCCGGTTCGCCTCCATAAGCATTGTTATTTCTGCATCATCCTGAAAGTAAAAGGTATAAAGGATCTCTGAAATTTGCCGTTGTTGGACGAGCTTGCTTGGGGCGACAAGATTACCCGTCGTGGCACTGAGGGTATTGGTTATAAGGTCTTTGCAGGCCGTAAATTCATTTGCATTATTTGGGTTAAACGATGACTTGCCACATATCTTCTTGAGTGGCTCATCGTAATTACCTGGATTCTGGTAAACGGGTTGGAGAAGATTCCATGCTTCAGTACAGGTTTTAGTTACACCTGCTGGATTGGCTGTATCATAATAGACCGTATAGATTGCAGGATTTACTGCTTTTGCAAGTTCTGGCAAAAAATCTGTAGTATCATTGCGGAGCGTATCGAGGGACAAGTCAGTGCCTGGCCGCATCAGCTCAAAAGTGACACAATCCTTGGCAAAACGGATTGTACTTGATCTGAGATTATTGTCTTTGATGTACGAACCTCTGGTTGATTCCAGCGTCTTGAAGCCAAGCCCTCCAGCCCCACCTTTATATA
>JAFLLC010000176.1:0-3732 GCA_019162745.1 Deltaproteobacteria bacterium
GTTTCCTTCCCCGCTTTCTACATGTACCTTAACAAGGGTCAAGACGATAAAGCAGATCGCAGATTTCAATAATTTTAGCCAACTGGTGCTCGCCACCCTGCACACTCGGAAAATGACGGCACGTCAAACCAGGTTTCAAAATCACTCACGACATGCCTTTGCTCCCAAGGGGTTCTCGACCGATATCCAACAAGCTACTGCTGATTTTGTTAATGCGTTACCCCTTCTCTTTTCAGCACCTTTACAAAGCTACTAAATGGTCCGTAAACAGGAACAGGGACTCAACCGAATTGGCTAAGCCCCTGTTATTATTGCGACAAGATTTGAACTTGCGATCACTAGACCCCCAGTCCTGCAAGCAATATAACTTATTTCATACATAATATAACGTACTGTTTTTATTAATTTATTAAATACTTTCGCATCTGAAATATAACTGCAAATCTTGCCGGCGCCGCCGGTGATCAGGGTACAGCCGTCGGTCGCTAAGCGCTCCCTCCGGCGCATGGAATGCGGCGAAGACCTATTCCACCGTGTCACGCCGGGTTATCACCCCCTCTTACACTCTCCGTTATTGGAGCCTTCACTGAATTTTAAAGGTCTATTCTTTGAGAACCTGGCAGGATCAAACTTGTCGTTCTCGATGAACTTCTCCGTCAACGAGTTCTTCTCATGCCAGTTGACCGACTCAAGGCGTTCCTTCTCCAGTTCGGTCCTCTGGCGCTTTTACGACCAGCCGTACGTTCTGGATGCCCTGTGTGTCGATGGAAAGGGGAAGGAAGAGTTTCTGGCCGAACTGCGCCGGCGCTACTCGGTCAAAAGCCAGAGTGTGTCGTTTGCCGACCTGAGCGTGCTGCTGCGGCTCTGCCAGCTGCGCGAAAAGGACGGCCCGATCCGCGAGGCCCTCGGCTGGTACGCCCATATCATTGTCGATGAAGGGCAGTATCTTTCGCTCCTGGAGCTTGAGGCGATTCTTGCGGCAACGGACAAGCGGAACAGCATCACGCTCAGCGCCGACAGCAAGCAGAAGATTCTGTCGTGGGTCGATGCGGCCGACTTCGATATTTTTCGCGGCAATCTGAAGGAGGTCGGGGTAAGCAACGAGACCCTGTCCGTTTCCTACCGCTGCCCCAAAGAGATCATGGCGCTGGCTGCACGGATCAGCAGCCGGGAGAACGAGCAGGTCGGCAGGCATTCCGGCGTCCTTGAATACCACAGGGGAGCGGATGAGGGTAGCGCGCTGGCACTGTTGCGCGGGCTTGTGGAGAAACTGGTGGACGAGGATCCGGGCAGCCTGACGGCTGTCATCTGCAAGAAAAAGTCGGACGAGAAGATGCTTCACACTGCATTAACCGGCATCAGCGGGCTGCATAAGCAGGGTGAGCTGACCTTCGAGCCGGGAGCGCTGGTTACGATCGCCCATCAGGTTAAGGGGGTGGAATTCGCCAACGTGATCCTGTACGACCCGAATGCGAAGGATTTCCGCAACTCCGCCCTGGACCGGAATCTGCTCTACGTCTGTGTGACCCGTGCCTGCAGACGGCTGGACATCGTGCACTGGAGGGAACTTGCCGCTGGGTTGGCGTAAGAGCAAGCAGTTGCCCACTAAAAGCACGAAACAGTGAACAGCTGGTGCCTGCATTTTTTCGTACTTTTCGCGGACCACACATTTTTAAGGTTTAGTACGGCTTCCGGGCCGTTAAGGAGTTTGTCATTGCAGATCGTTTTCGGAATTGACTTTGGCACAACAAATTCGGCGCTTTCGGTATACCGGAACGGCACCGTTGAGGTTATTGCCGTGGATGGCGGCGACCGTGGCGGAGAGCTGATGCGCTCGGTGCTCTATTTTAACGAGGAACATGAGATTTTCGCCGGACATGAGGCCATTCATCAGTACGTGAGCGACGGAGCGGCCGGGCGCTTCATGCAGTCGATCAAGACCTTTCTGCCGAACACCAGCTTCGTCAGCACCGAGATCTTCGGCAAACGCTATACCATCGACGATCTGGTGGCGATCATCCTCCGGAAGATCAAGGCCCGGGGTGAGGCACATGTTGGACGGCCGGTGGAGAGCGTTGTTCTGGGGCGGCCGGTGGTATTTTCGAAGGATGCCGCCAAGGACGCGGTTGCCGAGCAACGCCTTGAAAAGGCCGCCCGCAAGGCCGGCTTCAAAAATATCTGGTTCCAGTACGAACCGGTGGCGGCGGCACTGGCATTTGAAGAGTCGCTGCTGCCCGGAGAGGAACGGATCGTCTTCATCGGCGATTTCGGCGGCGGCACCTCCGATTTTTCGGTAATCCGCGTCAAGGGGGGCGCCTTTGACCGTTCCGACCGGCGCAGCGACGTACTCTCGCTGGGAGGTGTCTATGTGGCAGGCGACAAGTTCGATTCCCAGCTCATGTGGGACAAGGTGGCGCACCATTTCGGACGCTATGCCCGCTACCGGACCATGGGGAAGGATGACTGGAACTCAATTCCAAAAAGCATCATCTACACACTCTGCCAGTGGCACCGCATTCCGCTGCTGCGGGCGCGCAAAACCAGGGAGCTTATCCGGGTGATCAAAGGCACTACAGATGATCGCCGGGCAATAGAGCATCTGGAAAACATCATCACTGATAATTACGGTTTTTTCCTGTTTCAGGCCATTGAAAAAGCCAAGTGCGAGCTTTCTGACTGCAACCGATCGCTGATTCACTTTCAGGACCGCGATCTGTTTATTAAGGAAGAGATCGACACGGGTGAGTTTGAAGCGCTCAATGCGGATAATTTTCAGCAGATTGCCGACTGCATCGATGAGGTCACAGCCAAGTCCGGCCTGCTGCCGACAGAGATGGATACGGTCTTTCTAACCGGCGGGACCTCGCGGATACCCCGTATCCGGGACCTGTTTGCTGATCGCTTTGGCAGTGGCAAACTGGAACAGCGCGATGCCTTTACAAGTGTCGTACATGGTCTAGGGAGCAGCGTTCCACTTTTTGTCTGAGAGGGATGCGATTGGAGTTGGGGTGAATTGAATCAAGTGAGGAGTTCATGGTATCAAAGGTTGAAGAGATCAAATATGACTCAGTCGAATTTGAAGGCATAGCTATCGCCTACAGTTGGTGCCGCTCACGCCGCAGAACGCTTGGAATAACAGTTCGCAAAGATAAGTCAGTGTCAGTGCGGGTGCCACTTCGGACTGCAACTAAAGAGGTCAGAGCCTTTGTTACCAATCGGGTAGAATGGGTGCTAAAGGTCAGGAAAAACTTGGATAAGCGTCAAACTCCACAACAACAGCAGCAATATATGCGTGGAGCAGTTATTATGTTTAAGGGAGAGGCATATCGTCAGGAGTTTACAAAAGGGCCACAGCGCTCACTGCAACTTCATGATGATCTACTGATACTGACCTTTCCTGAAATACCGTCTGAAGACACAGTACGTAAGATGATTACTCATTGGTATCGTACACAGGCCGTTGAGATTATGAAGACCAGCTGGACCTGTACAATCGTTTGTGTAAATGCTGAAATTCGGTAAAACAACCCACAGGAGGGATCTACCGATGGCAACCACAGACGAACTGCTCGACATTTTGATGAAGGACTACAAGAAGCCCGAAGATTTGATTGGAGATAACGGACTTCTGAAACAGCTTACCAAGAGACTGTTAGAACGGGCAATGCAAACCGAACTGACTGAACACCTTGGTTATGAGAAACATGCTCCCACCGGCAAGAACAGTGGCAA
>JAFLLC010000176.1:3832-8979 GCA_019162745.1 Deltaproteobacteria bacterium
GGCAAGAACAGTGGCAACTCCAGAAACGGTGGATATAAGAAAACCATCACTGGCGATTTTGGCAACCTCTAAGTAACTACCCCCCGTGACCGCAATTCAACATTTGAGCCGGTCATCCTTCCGAAAGGTGAAACCCGCTTTACCGGCTTTGATGACAAGATAATCTCCATGTACGCCCGTGGTATGACCACCCGTGACATTCAGGGTCATCTGCAAGAAATTTACGGTATTGATGTTTCCCCAACGTTGATTTCCCAAGTAACCGATGCTATCAGTGAAGAAGTACTGCTATGGCAGAACCGCCCACTGGACGAAGTTTATCCCATCGTATATCTTGATGCTGTCCGGATCAAGGTGCGCCATGACAGCAGGGTAGTCAATAAGGCGGTCTATCTCGCCATCGGTGTCAACATGGATGGCATAAAAGAAGTACTTGGCATGTGGACTTCTGAAAACGAGGGTGCTAAATACTGGCTTCAGGTTGTCACTGAATTGAAGAACCGTGGAGTGAAAGAAATCTTCATTGCCTGCGTGGATGGACTCAAAGGATTTCCAGAGGCAATTGAAGCAGTATATCCAAACACCCAGATACAGCTTTGTATCGTTCATATGGTGCGCCACAGCCTGAACTATGTTTCATGGAAGCAGCGTAAAGAAGTAGCGACAGACCTGAAGACAATTTATCAAGCACCAACCGTAGAAATGGCAGAGAAAAACCTTGATGCATTTGCCGCCAAACGGGATGCCAGTCATCCAACTATAGCGAGGTCATGGCGGAACAATTGGGAACGATTTATCCCGCTGTTTTCGTATCCGACCGAGATACGCAAGGCAATATACACGACAAACGCCATTGAATCCCTGAATATGTCACTTCGTACGGTCACCAATAATCGTGGTCACTTTCCCAGTGACGAAGCGATGTTCAAGTTACTCTATCTGGCTTTGAAGAATATTGCTAAGAAGTGGACAATGCCGATTAGAGATTGGAAGTCTGCATTAAATCAGTTTAGCATCATGTTTGAAGAACGGATGTTGAACTTCTGAAAATGAGATAGCGCTTGAAACCATGACATCAAATTTCATTGCCGGATTTTTATCCGGAGCCGCCTTGATAATTGCTATTGGCGCCCAGAACTCGTTTGTCCTACGCCAGGGCATTAGGAGTGAACATGTGCTGTCGATCGTCCTCGTGTGTGCCGGTGCGGACACTCTATTGATAGCGACGGGGATTGCCGGATTAGGTGCATTAATTCAGTCTCTGCCGTACCTTTTGGACGTGACTCGTTATGGAGGGGCAGCCTTTCTGGTGGCATATGGATTAGTTGCTGCACGACGGGCACTGCAATCTCAACAACTCACAGTCGATTCCGGCGTCGGGACTTCCCTCGGAACGGCAATGCTCACCTGTCTTGCTTTCACCTTTCTTAACCCGCATGTATACCTGGATACAGTTATTCTCCTTGGCTCATTAGCCAATCAATCTGGAGTCAGTGGGCGATGGGTGTTCGGAACTGGGGCGGCAGTGGCCAGTTTTGTTTGGTTCTTCTGCCTTGGCTATGGGGCACGACTACTTGGTCCGCTATTCAGTAGAGCCAGCGCATGGCGCATACTTGACTCACTGATCGCCTTGATAATGTGTAGTCTGGGAATTGCTCTACTTGTTCTACACACCCGAAATGTCAAGACGTGCACGAATCGTCGAACTATGGGCCACGCTCAAATACCTTGGGGCATCAGGAATTGATCAGATGATCACAACGATGCATGAGCGAGCCGTGCAGTTCGCAGATGGAATCAACGTACTCGACGGTTTTACGGTTTTGAATCAGGTCGTTTTCAATCAAGTGGTGGTTTGCTGTGATTCGGATGAAATTACAAATAAAGTGCTTGAGAAAATTCAATCACTCAGAGAATGTTGGGCTGGTGGCTCGGTGTGGCAGGGCAGACAAGTGATCCGGGTCAGTGTTTGTTCTTGGGCAACAACATCCAATGACATTTCCACCTCTGTCCGGTCGTTTGCTAAAGCACGATCTATGCTTTGATATAAAGGCCTAAACATTGGCGGTAGCGGTGAATCCGCAGCGCCTCATTCCCGTTGGAATAATGCTGAACTTCAGAAAGCCGCTGCTGCTACATTAGCAATATTCGAAGTGGATTATGCGCATAACTCAAGATTAAAGCGGTTTGCCTTAACCATAGGTACAACTTCTCTCGCGTGCTGTTTAACGAGATCAATTATGCCGTATCCGGCCATAGTATGTAAGGTTCTCGACAAGTTACTTTTGTTACGACCCGTTAAGTCCCCTAATTCTCTGAGAGACTTGGGGTTCTTTTCCTCGATTATTCGTAACAACATTCGATTGTCATCACTCAGGACTTGAGCAAATGACTGTAAAGATTCAAACCAGACCTTTGGTTCGTCTTTCTCGGGCTTATACTCTCCCTTTGCGATAGCAATAGTCCGCTGCTTAAATTCCTCACGCGACATAATGCCGACGTTGATGCTCTTGGTTGTCATACGTTATCTCCCTGACAATTCCTTTTAGTTCAAATTTTAGACAATCTTACCGACCTCATCTCAAAAATCCTCGATCAATTGTGCTGCTGATTCAAAATCATATTGAGAGACGGCTTCACAATTATGTTTATGATCCCAGGTCACCCTTCTGCAGCCAAACTTTTTTCTTCGCGACTTGGATGAATGGCCGTGAGCGTTGTCGAATCCAACAATACGTCTATTGTGTCGATCATGGAGAGTAACGTTATACGAAATTCCATGAAAAATCTGCTCCGTTGTGTTCACCAAATGCGCCTCAAACTTAACCCAATATCCTTTGTCCAAACGGAATGTATACTCGTTCAACTCAAGTAACGTATTTAAGCTGTCGGACATTAGTGAAACTCCGCAAACTCAGTAGTTATCATCTGCTGATAACAATAAACTGATCATGCCATATATTCAAGAGATTTTTCAAACCAAAATAGACGGCCCCGTCAAACAGATTGTGTAAACGAAATGACGCATTTACAACCTCTGTCCGGATTTTGATGTTCTCAAGGCAAAGTTTAAGTGGCAGACATAATGGCCGTTACTATTGAGTCTACGACTCAAATGTGGTAACTTTTATCTACAGCGAAAAAGCGATATTTATACAGTCGCGTAATAATCATAAGGAGTCTTGCAATGGATGTCGCAGAAAAAGTATTAGAAGTTATGCGTACTGAAGGCCAACCATTAAACGCCGGAAAAATCGCTGAACTCGGTGGACTTGACCGTAAAGATGTCGACAAAGCAATGACAAAATTAAAAAAGGAAGAAAAGATCGTTTCACCAATACGTTGTTATTGGATACCGGCTTAGACTGGTTATGCAGTGGCGTTCATGGCACAGATTGCGTGTTGCACAATGCTGACTACAAAAAGATGAAATGCCAACGGGGAACTCAAGTGAGTTCCCCGTTATGCTTATGGTGCTGCAACCATTATTTGATAGTCCCCTTACGGTAGACCCAGCAACTCTTTCACCACACCATCCAGACCTTCCTGACGGAGCAGCGTAATAAAGAATTCCATGACGGTCGGCGCATGCGGTCGGAATCCGTGCTGGTGAAACGACATACCAGCTTCGTGTGGTGTGCGGTTGTCCTTGCGGTTGTTGCACGGCTTGCAGGCGCTGACAGTTTGTTCCCATGAATTAACTCCGCCTCTGGACTTGGGCAGGACATGGTCAACCGTAAGTTCCGAAACGGGGAAATTCTTACCGCAGTAGACGCAATTGTATTCATCCCGTACGAAGAGGTTTCTCCGGTTCCATGTAACGCCGTGGCGGTACATTCTGCGGATCGCTTTCAGGAGCCGGATAACTTTGGGGAGAAGGAAGTCACCTCGCAATGGGATATCGGAATCAACAAGGGATTCGGCCCGGTTGGAGGCAACGAGCCATGCCGCCCGGCGCCAATCAATTGTTCCCAGGTACTGAAATCCGATGTCGAACACATATACGGTTCTGCTGGTCATGACCTGTTTCCTTTCTGCTATTATTCCCCCTGTGCCTTGATATTTATCAGGGGCTTCACAAAATCTATTACTTCAATCACTATGCCTTCCTGATAGGCGATGACCGAGTTTATATCCTTATACGCACCTGGTGCTTCATCAAGGGTTGTCTTATCTGATGTTGAGACTATCCCTGCCATTTGACCTTTGAACTCCTCAAGGTCGAGGCTGCGCTTTGCTTCCTTCCGCCCCATTCTCCGCCCACAACCATGAGAAGCGGACGACAGATACTCCTGATTACCGAGACCGCGTGTGATATACACGCCATCCCGCATGTTCGCCGGAATGATGCCGAACTGGCCAAGATCTGCCGGAGTTGCCCCTTTTCGGTGCAATACACCATCTGTAGTTACAACGGCATGATTGTGATTTTCGTTGATCATTCCAGTCATATTCCGCGAGATGTCCTGATCACTGAAATTCATCAGGGCCAAAACCGTCCGAAGCATCGTCTCACGATTATAGAGAGCGAAGTTTAGGGCAAAATTCATATCGTGCTGATATGCCCGGCCCAAATCGGAGCTTAGCGGGAACAGCCGCCCTTGTTTCATGTAATAACCACCGATGCTATGGCCGACATTACGCGACCCACTGTGAATAGTGATGCAGACTTCGCCACTCCGGTTTTCGCCTATCTCGATAAAATGGTTGCCGCCACCAAGAGTCCCGGCTTGGTTCTCTACTTTGTCGTTGACTCGTGTGATGAGATCGTTGTTGCCAGAAGGAGACACAAACTTTGGAAAGCCGAAGACTTTACTCTTTTGGCTTGCAAACCCTGACGGGATTAAATTCTGGATTTTCTGAAACAGGCCCACTTTTGCTCTTGAGTCCGGAAGCAGATCTGCAGTTCTGATGCCTGTTGAGATATACACCATGCCGCAGCCAATATCGTAGCCGACAAATGACGGTGAAATATGATCGTCAAGAAGCGCAACTCCGCCGATTACCAAGTCATATCCGGTGTGAACATCCGGCATGATCACCAGTTTTTTCAAGCAATCAAGCGAGAGGACGTCGTAAATCTGCGTGAGGGCAGACGGTTCGATTTCCTCCAATGGAATCAATAATTTCAACTTGTCGGTACTGGT
>JAFLLC010000062.1 GCA_019162745.1 Deltaproteobacteria bacterium
CCATTGAACAGCTTGAGGCTATAATCGTTAATCATCACCATTACCGGACGCCCGTGATACCACTGCTTGTCAGGCTTGATAATGCCCTCATCAGCAAGACAGGCTTCAATTAAACTATTTATCCCTTCCACTCCGTAGATACCTTGCCGTAGTGCGCACAGCACCCTGAACTGGTCAAAGGCAACCAGAGCGTCATCAGGGTTCTCATGCCGCAGGTAATCAGAAAATCCTGGGATAACCGCCGCAGCCAGTTTTTTCTGCAATGAATCCCGGGAAGGAGTTTCACGAAGTATCAGTCCGCTCGTTGTGCCGTCCTTCATCCCGCCAAGAACGCTCGCGGCATTGTCATTATTGATAGCTGTGCTGACGAGACCAATCCCGCTATCCTCACCAAACCGGTAATTTTTCTGCAGGACAACAACTGAATCGGCAAGCACTGGAACATTGCTTCCCACGAAGCTTTCTGGAATTGTACATCCGGTGACCTCAGTAATTAACGCCTTAAACGCAGATGAAAATCCGAAGCCATGACCTGTATTACATATATCACCAAGAACCGCTCCTGCTTCAACAGAAGCCAACTGATCGCGGTCACCGAGTAGGATAAGGCGAGAACCGGGCGCAAGCGCTTCCACTAGTTTGGCCATTAAACCGAGCGGTACCATGGAAGCTTCATCAACAACAATTGCTTCAAAAGGGAGTGGGTTATCTGCATTGTGCCTGAAGCGGCATGAGTCCGGAATTACCCCAAGTAAGCGTTGTAGAGTGGAAACATCTGAAGGGATACTCTCTGCAACCGAGGTTGAATTCGCAAGGTCTTTGCCGGCCTTGTATATCGACTCCTTCAGCCTGGCAGCAGCTTTACCCGTTGGAGCGGCCAGACCAATCCGCATCCGGCTACCTTTTGCCTGTTCCAGAAGGAGCGCGATAATCTTTACAACTGTTGTGGTTTTACCGGTACCAGGGCCACCGGAAATAACACAGAAACGACTTCTGACAACAGCTGCGGCTGCGACACCCTGCCAATCAATACTTTCATCTGTGTTTGAAAACAGACGTGAAAGTCCATCTTTAAGAAGTACCGTGTCAACATCAGGTACATCCGATGCCATGGAGATCAGAGTCGCAGCAAGGTCACTTTCATATTTCCAGTAACGGTGCAGATAGAGCCGATTAGCGTCATCAAGGACGAGCGGACGGTATTCACCCGGTTCTCCTACCATCTTCGAAGTCCGTAAACCAGCGGCTGCGGAAGTAACTTCGCTGGCGCCAAACACGTCCGCAAGGTCAACACAGATATTGCCGTAACCGACAGCGGAACTGGCAAAAGTAGCTGCCTTACGGAGAAGATCGGTACTCCCGTTGTCCCGGCTGCAGACAAAATCGGCAAAGACGATATCAATATTTCTGATCTGGAGATCCTCACGCATGGTATGCCTCCTCGATGTCAATGAGACACTGTGTAAGTCCCCTGACAAGAGCAGCATCAGGTTTATCAAAATAAATGCCGTTATGGGGGTGGGAGTTGTCGATACCACGCAGGAACAGGTAGAGCGCTCCCCCAAAGTGAGTTTCATAGTGATAATCGGGAATGCGTCTCTCAAGGTAACGGTTCACTGCAACAGTATAAATGAGGTACTGAAGCGGGTACATTTTGCGCTCCATGTCGCGGGCCAAATTGTCGGGAGTGTAGTTTTCCGGTTGATTGCCCAGGAAATTGGATTTCCAGTCAAGAATGTAGTATTTACCTTCATGGCAAAAGACCAGGTCGATAAAACCGAGGAGCATTCCCTTTACATTCTGGAAATTTAAACTCTCCGCTACCCGTTCAAGGTTTACCGGTGATGTAATACCGAACTTCTTAAAGAAGCCCGCCAGCAGCTTCGGGTTAATTGACTTCAGAGGAAAGTAAAATTCCATTTCCTGCACCCAGCTGCCGGGCTGCAGTGCTGACAGCCGAAGGCCTTCGAGCAGTTCGGCATTGAGGACAGTATCAAGCATCGCCTGGACTGTGGCACTGTGTTTTTCATACGTAGGCGATTTCTTCATCGCCTTCGAGACCAGTTTTGTGAGATTTTCATCGGTAACCGAAGTAAAATCGACTTCCTCAAATATCGAATGAATAAATGTTCCAGGGTCAGCGCCTTTAGGGAACGCAAAGAAGGAGTTTTCCGGTGGGGCTTCATCGGTCTTGATCTGCCCGGCTTCTTCTGAGCTGTCGTGATCAGGAAATTCCGGAGGCGTCTCATGTCCGTCTATCAGGGATGAAAAGCTTGATACCCGCCAGTCTGATTCTATTGCTCCCGCCATGGTTCGACACTTGAACAGTTCTGGCCCGTCTGTTCTGCGCATAAACTCAGCGGCACATTCCTCCGCCGGGTCAACGACCAGATTCATCAGACCTTCAGACGCAAGCGAACGTATATTTTCGACCATGGCGTCGTCATCCATCGCTTCCATGACCTTAACCAGATCTTCATAGGAGGATGAACCGGGGGCCTTTTCAGGAGCATGGAACAGATAGGCGAGAGCAGAACTTTCTGTGTAGCGGAAACGCCCCCACGCCACATAACAGCGGTATTTGGCACGGGTCAGTGCCACATACAGCAACCGGACATTCTCTGCCAAGCCTTCATCCAGAGCTGCCCTGCGGTGCTGATCAAAGTTGTCAGAACCAAAATCAGCCACCAACTCAAACCCTTCATGAGCCACTGCCGTATCGCCGCCATCAATTACTCCGCCCCACAGGAACGGGCAAAATACAATTGGAAACTCAAGCCCCTTACTGACGTGGATAGTAAGGATCTTGACCGCCTTTTCGTCAGACTCCAGCCGAATCTGATGTTCCTCACCTTCCGGAGGGGTTGTTACCTGCTCACTAAACCAGGTACAGAGTGAATCAACACCCAGATGAGAGGCAGATGCTTCAGCGTGCAGCAGTTCGCCGCAGTGGAGCAGGTTTGTTATGCTCCGTTCGCCGCCTGGTAGTGACAGAAACCGTGCGCGAACGCCTTCGCTTTCAAGGAAAACCCGAAACATTGTCATAAAACCATATTTTTTCCACAGGTCATGATACTCACGGAATGAATGGAGGCGTTTTTCCCAATCCGCTTCACCGTCCGCATCAAAGGTCCGTGCAATGTCGTGGGCTGCTGCTCCCACAACAGATGTTGCCAAAGAAGCTCTCACCCTCGCTTCTTGCCCAGGTTCTGAAACAGCGTTGAGGATGGTACAGAGTTCCATCGCCTCCTGAGTCTGAAATATGCTCTGATCACTTCTGACGACAGCCGGCACCCCCCTTAGCTGCAGCGAATCATAGATCATCTTGGCCTGCTTGTGACCACGGACAATGACGGCAATATCACCAGGAACAACGGGTTTGGAGTTTGACCCGGAGCCAATAAAGGCTTTCCCCTCAGAAGCATCTTTGAGCAGGGCAACTATCTCGTCAGTCACAGCTTTTACTATTGTTGGATTTGCTCTTTTTAGCGGGATGTTTTTGCTTTCCTTCTCCTCCCGGGAGAAAAACCAGATCTGCATGGGAGAGGCCTCCCTGTTTTCAACGAACAGCTCTTTTGTTTCCCCTTCAGCAACTTCCGGCACCTTGACCTCCGGATAGGAAAGCCCGTCAATAACTAACGGATGATCCTTATTCAGACTGAAAAGGTGATTGACAGCTTCAACGAGTCCCGCAGACGAGCGCCAGTTCAACGTCATCGTGTGATGATGTTCGCCTGGGACATCATCCTTAGCCTCAAGATATGCGTAAATATCTGCACCACGGAAACTGTAGATAGCCTGTTTCGGGTCACCTATCAGGAACAGCGGAAGGGAGCCTTCTTTAAACACCGTACGAAAGATTTTATACTGAATCTGGTCCGTGTCCTGAAATTCATCAATCAATGCCGCGCGGTACTTCCCACGCATGCGTTCAGCCAGAACCTGTCCGCTTGGACCGATAAGGGCACGATGAAGATCAGAGAGCAAGTCGTCGAAAAAGCGCACATTCAGTGTGTTTTTCTGTTCCGGCAGGCGTTTTTTAGCGAATTCAATTAATTCACCATACACGGTGATGGCCATCTTATTTACAAGGGTAACAAGCTCATTCCAGAGCGTAAAAAACTGATGTTCCGGCGGCCCGTGTTTTTTTATAAAATTCCCGCTTATATTCATGTAGCTTGAAGTCAGCTTCTTATAGCCATCAAAAAACGCGTACGGAGTGCCCTGGTTTGCAAAGGTGCTCATTCCTTCAACCAACTCCGGGATACAGTCCGTCAGGTGGTAGTTCTTCTGGCTTCTGCTCAAGCCGGGATGCTCCAGGAGTATCTGCTCAAGTTCGGCTCGTTCAGTCAGCCACAAGCTGCAAATGGTGTCATATGCATTTTTGCAATCAGTTCTGATTTTATCTATTTCAGCGGCACTGAATTCAGGAACGATTTTGAGCACCGGATTGGTGAGCTTCCCCTTGAGAAACCTGGCAAAAACTTCCGGTGACCATTTCATTGCTTCTGCAAGCGGCAGTAGCGGGGCATCTGCAGCAAAAAACCTGGAGCGCCAGAAATCATCGGCAATCTGGTTGATCAGCGGTTTCTGGTTCGTTACCAGCTCGGTGTCAAAGAGCGAACCGCTTTCAAAAGCATTTTCCTGGAGAGCTCGACTGCAAAATCCATGAATGGTGGAAATAGCGGCACAATCAAATGTCTGCAGTGCCAGATCGAGACGAGAAAGCGCTGCTTCACTTCCCGGCCATCCCGGGTGGTCTGGTGACATCAATTCTGTCATGAACGGGTCACGTGCTCCTAGCCCGCTTGCCGCATCCCGAGCTTCACGCAGCCGTTTCCGGATTCGATCACGCAACTCCTTTGTGGCTGCCTCGGTAAACGTTACAACCAGTATATTCTCCGGTCTGAATTGTTCGTTTTCAATCACGAGCCGCACATAAAGAGAGGCAATAGCGTACGTCTTCCCCGTGCCGGCGCTTGCTTCAATCAGGTTGCAACCTGACGGGTCTATTTTGAGGCTGTCAAACGCGATCATTGTTTCACCCCCGCAGACTCGAGGTACGCTTTAAATACGTCTGTCGAAACTTCCTCAAATTCTCCGTCAAGTGGAGAATCATCGCCAAAACAGAGCTTGTAGGCAGGGTCGGCGCTTTCAGGATATTTATCGTTATTCCACTCTGCTTCAGCAGACGAAAGTTTACCCTTCGTTGCATATGCAAGAGATGAGCGCGGAAAAAAATGAAGCGGCTTTGTCAATCCTTGCCAGTAGCGCTGTAACAATACTTCGAGGAGAGCCTTACTTTCAGTGACAGGCGATAATACGACACTCCCTTTGAGCATGATCAGCGTACTTTGCTTCGGGTATGTTTCAGCAGCGACAAAATTGAGGATGAGGTGCTCAAGCCACAATTTAACCTGATCCTTTGCGGAAAGTTTTGAGCTGCGGTAGCGCAGCAGCTGTTCCGGTAGAATTGAGCTGATTCGCCCGTATACCCTGAATTCGCCAATGGTAAAATCTACATCCAGCGGTGGCAGGAATTGCTGCCCATTGATCGTTTGTAGCACCTGCCCGGCGAATTCAGTCGCTTCAGTGGCAAGTTTATTAAATATGTTGTCACCCTGACCGGCTGGAGGCAGAACACCCCTGGCCCGAATTACCGGATGGAGATCTTGCGCATTTTTTCCTGCTATGACATGAGCGAGCAGTTCTTTTTTAATGGCGTATGTTTGAAGGTTATCAAGTGCGAAAACTTCACGCTCTTCAAGCGGAGATGTCTTCTCTTCGGGCTTTATTCCAAGCCTGTACCGCAAAATATAGGCAGAACTGTTTTCAAAAAACTTGAGCAGGTCGGCGATTCGAACCTCACGAAACAGCTCGTCAGGTGGTGATATCGCTCCTCTGAAAAATCGTGGGCGTTCACTACAAGCAGTGAGAAGACCTCTTGCGGCATTCAGATTTTCTGCCGAGTAGCTGAAGAGCTCTTTTTGCTGACCATTGAAATATGCCGCACTGAATGGCTGAAGACGATGCAGGGTCAGGAGACTTTGATGAAAAACACCATCACCGCCCAAGGGGTTACCCACGGAAACTCGCATATAGCCACGATCAAGAAAATCAAGTAATTCACTAACCAGGACGGATGGCGGTATGACGCTGTTGTCACGGATACTGAGGCCGGTATAGCTGATATAGAGTCGTTCTCGAGCCGAGAGAAGCGCTTCAAGGAAGAGATAGCGATCCTCATCGCGCAATGACCGGTCACCAGGCCTCGGATTCGCCGATATAATGTCAAACCCTGGAGAGCGACTTTGGCGGGGAAACGAGCCGTCATTCATACCTAAGAGCGCAACCACTTTCACCGGGATGCTTCTCATGGGCAACATGGCGCAGAATGTAACCTTGCCGGAAAGAAAACCGACTCCAGCCCCTTCGCTGTCCAAGCGCTTTCGGAGCCATAAACGTATGACATCCAGACCAACTTCATACGGGTAGGCGGAGAGTTCTCCGCTATTTCCCAGTGAGTCGATAACATATTCAATGGAATTATATTCACGAACGACCGCTTTAGATGATTTAAAGAAGTTCTTTTGTACGGCACCGAGTGTTTCCTGCCATTGTGCCAAATTCCGGGGCTTGCCAAGATCTAACGCTGTTGCATGGAGCGCTCTGACAAACTGGACGAAACGACCAAGAACCGTTGCTGCCTCACCCTCCATATTGTCAAAGGGCAATACTCCATCAATCAGTACGCTGTCGTCTGAAGAAAGTGCGTAGCCAAAAACAAGCCGCTCGAGACCGGCCATCCAGCTTCCTTCAGTATAACCCGGCAACCCTAATGCGGTCCGGTCATCAGCATTCATCCCCCAGGTAATACGTGTCTCTTCAAGCCATTTTTTTACCAGATCGATGTCACTTTCGGACATATCGAAACGGCTGCAGACGGAACCGGACGACAATATATCAACGACTGCCGGAGCAGTAAAGCGACTGCCGGGAAGAGCCAGTATAGCTATCAGGGCTTTGCCGACACTCCCCTCGTTGCATATTGACCGGTCAGCAATGGTGAACGGGATACGTCGTTTCGGGTCCTGATGTCCTGAAAATACTGCAGAGATGTATGAGGAATAGGTTTCTATGTCAGGAGTCATGACAATTATGTCACGCGGGGCAAGCCCGTCTACAGTGGCAAACATGTCCAGCAGCTGATCGTGGAGCACTTCCACTTCCCGCATGGGGCTGTGACACGAATGCACGGCAATGGACCTGTCATCAGCGGCAACTTCAATTTTATTTTCAGGATCTGCATTAACGAGGTTGAGAATACCGTTTTGAAGTGACGACAACAGGGTGTCACCAGCAGATTCGGTGTATTCATCCTGTTCGATGCCAAACTGTGCACCACTTTCAAGGATAAGATTACTGAAGTTCCTACCCAGGCTGCCAAGCGATGCCAGAAGAGCGTTGCCTTCCTCGGCTACTTCGATATACTCCTTGCTCTGCTTTACCAGCAATTTTTCCGCTAAAATGTCTCCCCAGTATTCTCTGCATGGACTTAATACAAATATATGCACATCAACAAACGCCGCTATGGCGGCCAATACCTCCATATGAAAAGCAGGCATATATGACAGACCAAAGACAAGAACCCGGGGTGGCAATTTAGAAATGTCAATGTCACCTTTTTTCAGGCGATCGAGAAATTCAGTTTTTAATCTGCCCCGATGGAATTCCTTATCATCAGCGGCAAGTTCCCTCCAAAGGATTGCCTGCCAGTCCGACCCAGAGCCGGATTCCCAGAGTTTCAGGACATCGCCTCGATATAATGTGTATTGGTCAAAGGTATCGGCGATTTTATCTGCCAATTGGTACATTTTTAAACCACGACTGTGACCGGTGAGGTATGCCTGCAACTCTTTGAATTCCGGTTTGTCCAGCAACTGCTCCAACTGATTAATAACTCGCCAGGTTAAGATGTCAGTTTCAAATAAATCAGATGTATCGACCTCCGGCATTGTTACTGCGAAAAGATCTTTCACAAATTTATTGGGAAACGGAAAATCACCATTCCCCCATACACCGAATTTTTTAGCCAGTTCCATGGAAATCCAGCGAGACATGCCCCGGCTTTGAACCACAGTGACTTCCCGTGACAATACTGGTCCTACTGGTTCATTTAGGACCTCAGCCAAATGTTCAAGAAGTATTTCCATTCTGTTTGATGTGTGAATCGCAATGGGCATACCCATAACCTCCGGGGAAAGAATTCTGCTAATTTACATAACATTTAACCCTGCCTGGCGCCATGTGTAAGTTTTTTCGTGACTGCTCATGAATCAGAAAAATATTAGTTTTGATTATGTTATGAAAAATATGAACCAATTGGATATACTTGAAAGGATAACAAAATGAAGAAAACAGAATGGAATTATTTATCACCGGAGATGCTGAGGGAGTATATTTCTACTGAAGAGCTGGCAAAATTCCTGGATATCGGGGTATCGACGGTTGAGCAGTCACGGTTGAACAGCGTGGTCCAAAATTCGTGAGATTTGGCAAGAAGACTATTCGTTATCAGGTTGACGATATAGTTAGCTGGGGGGGAAATATTCAAGCACAGCAGAATACCATCGGGCGTAAGCTGCCTACTATGTGCCTATTAAAAACAAAAAACCACTTACAGTATTTGCTGTAAGTGGTTGAATTTGCTGGTCGGTGAGACTGGAATCGAACCAGCGACCCCCTGCTCCCAAGGCAGGTGCGCTACCAGGCTGCGCTACTCACCGACGAAAGACGAATTTTATAACATGGCCGTTTTTATTACGCAAGACAATAATCACATAGTC
>JAFLLC010000183.1 GCA_019162745.1 Deltaproteobacteria bacterium
CCCAGGTCATTTTCGGGGCCGCCGGATCCGGGGCATCTGGATCGTCGATAATCAGGACCAGACTCTTGGCTTCAGGAGGAATGCCTGTCCATCGCAGGGGCGGGGAGATATTCAGGCCATCGCAGGTGTAGGTGGCCGGTATCATCGCTTTCTCGGTAAATGCTGGGGAGCTGATGGTGAGGGACATAGCTGGTCTCCTTTTCTTGTTTCGTTGTGAAAAATGAAATAAGGATTATTTGCAATCAATTTTCTGTTTACCTGAGTTGGCTTGGCTCTGAGTATTTTTGTATACTATGGTATTTGATATGGTGCATTGATAACATTTATTCTTTGTTTATTATGGCTCTTAATGAAACTCAGCTGTTTTGACAGGAGCATGAGCCAAGCATGCGTTGAGTAATCTCAGTGGCAATTCTGGCTCCCAAAACCTGCGGTTAAATCGATAACAAAACTCGTCCAGATATTCTTGGAGATAATTTGAAGAGACGCCATGAAAGGTACCATTGAGAAATGTCTTCATATTGCCAATCATTATATGGACAAGAGGCAGCCATTCACCAGCCTTTTTCGGCGGGGTTACCTTCTTCTCATGAACGTGATCTTGTGCCACAGCGTTCAGCGCCTGGCAAGGCATCTGTTCGTACGTTCTGGCCGGGTTTCAAATGAAATGCAAGAAAAGATCTGACAGTTTCTCTGGAAATTGTTGCAACCGCTTCCATAGCAACAAAACCAGCTTTCTTTTCCCGATTTTCCACGGCGACCAGAACAGGAGTTTTCCCTTCTGCCCCTCGACCTCTCTTGCCGGCACGTTTCCCGCCGACATACGTGTCATCGAATTCGATAAGATTGTCGAGTCGATAGATGCTGTCACGATGAGCCATGGCAGTACGGATCTTTTTCAGCATACTTCGAGCGCTGATCCAAGACACTCCGATATGCTTGGACAATCGCAAAGAGGAAATTCCACCTTTGTCAGAAGCCATCAGGTAAATCGCCCAAAACCATTTTACCAGTGGTATCTTTGTAGCATGAAACAAAGTATCGGCTTTTACCGACACTTGATGTCTGCACGCAGAGCATTGATACAGCTTGCGCGTACCAATAATGCTGTATTTTTGCGATCCACATGCGGGACACTGAAACCCGTGAGGCCACCGGACTTTTGCCATTCCACAAGAGAGATAACCGGCATTTTCATAGCAAGACCTCCAATATGGTAATATATTGATCTTGCAGATAAATATAATCATTCAGCTGAGTCTTGTTTAGAACCATAAAAATTTTTAACAATTTTGGCCCGGAGACAGCCGACATTAGCAGCTCTCCCTTTGAGGCTCAATATTATAACGGGACAAAATGGGTGATGAATATTGATGATGCCTGCACGACTGGGCTTAGCTTTTGTCCAGCTGCGAGAGTCACTTCCGTTCAACCGAATCCTCTGGACGGTGGAATAGGGACGTTGACGGTCAAGACATCAGCCGTTGCAGAATCATTTGCAGTCTGTCTCATTATGCCGGACTGGTTGACCGCCCTTCATGATTGTACAGCACCTGACAATTCCTGCGGTGAGTTCACCTTTGGCATTTATCGGGGCAATGATCGGATCATCAACTGGCAGGAGATTAGGCAGTGAGAAGTGTCGTTAAGCAAGGAGAAATTGGAGGCATGAGCGGCTTTACCCTGGTCGAGCTGGTGCTGATTATTCTGCTTCTTGCGATTTTCCTTCAAGGATACCCATTAATTCTTGCCTGTTAGACATTGACTTGGCAATATGTATTTGTAATATAATGAAGCGATTGTAAATTTTTTCTGTCTCAGCGGAAGATATCTGGCTGTGAATGCCTCGTAACCAATCTCGGAAAATGAAATATCAAAAACACCATTGTTTCTCGCCTTGTTTTTCTGACTTGTCTTTTCCCTGTCTGTCTGGCTATCGTGACTGACCGTGCTGAAAAGATTGAGGATGGCCGTTCCGCTGATCGCCTTTATTCTTCGATGACGAAGCCGACATTGACCAGTTCGGCGGAAGGTCGGAAGAAGAGGTTCGGTTGGGGGAGGCGATGCTGTAGCTGGCTTGCACTGTCGCTCTGCGTGTGGCTTTTTGGGGTTGGTTTAACAGAAGCCGCAACCTATGCCTATCGCAACGATGTGTTTGCGTATGAGCCGCCTTCAGGAGCGGCCTCTACCATTACCTGGCATACCAGCCGGGAATCCCCAGCCTGTACTGACTACCCCAATGGTGATGATGATTGGACGGATGTCGCCTTCCCCGGGGGATTTACCTTTACCTTTTCCGGGACGAATTATACTGGGGTACGGGTCTACTCCAACGGAATCCTGGCGTTTGGAACGGATGTCTCCGGTTTCCATCGTGATTATACGCCCCAGGCATTACCAGTTACGTCTGCTGCCGGAACTGGTATCAGCGACTGCGCTAGCGCTGTTCCCGTCAACATCATGCTCGCCTACTGGATCGACATTGTGGCCGGTACTGCCAACAGCACCACAGATGCCTCGGTGAAATATGAATTGCTGGGTACCGCGCCCAACCGACGGTTTGTTATCTCCTGGGTTAACGTGAAGCTCTATGGTCAGACCGCGCGTTATAATTTTCAGGTGGCGTTGTATGAAAGCGCGGCCGGTGTGAACGGCAATTTCCGCTATCAGTACACGTCAGGCTCCAGTGATGGCCGCAACGCCACGGTCGGCGTGCAGGTGAACCAAACCGACTATACCCAGTATTCCTACAATCAGCAGTTCATCGACACGACCAAAGGTACGGCCATTCTGTGGTATCCGGCTAATCAGTTGGCGACAAAGGTGGCTGAATACCGTTTTGATGAGAGTTCCTGGACCGGCGTGTCCGAAGAGGTGAAAGACACCTCCGGTGGCAGTCAGAATGGTTTCCGGGTTGGGGATGCCGCCAATGTGGAGGGCGGCAAGTTGTGTCGAGGCGGCAGTTTTACCAGCAACACTTCCAATACCGTCATCGACGCGGTGGAAACGCCCATCGTGCCGGGAAATACCGGAACGATGGATTTCTGGTACAAATCAGCTGGTAGTTGGAGTACCGGTAACACCATGCTTTTCGATGCAACGACGGTGGCGGACCGTCCGTTTTTCCTGATGAAGCGCGATACCGGCTCTTACGGTTCGTTACGTTTCGTGATCTCTGATAGCGCCGGCATGACAGTAACGGCCAATTCCCCGAATAAAACCTTCGCGGCCAATACCTGGGTTCATATCGGCGTGAGCTGGAATGTGCGGGTGGGCACCAACCAGACGACCGTGCAGATATTTATCAACGGCGTGCTGCAAAACGGAGCGCCCACCCGTGGCACTACCAACGGCTTTATGCCGTCCTTGAGTTCTCTGTATATTGGGGATAACCGTACCTCCGGCATCACGCCTGCCACTGGGACGCATAACGGAGCCAATGGAATTATTGATGAGGTCTATGTCTATCCTCTAGAGGTCAGCGAACCGCAAATTGTTGCCGATATGAATTTGACCCGACCCATTTGCAGCGCCCTGGATCATTTTCATATCATTCATGACGGAGCGGTTTCGTCCTGTGCCATACCGGCCAGGATTACCATTGAGGCGCACGACGCCAGTCATGGCCTGTTTACATTGGCCGGTACGAGTATGAATCTGACAACGACTCCGGCCCACGGCACCTGGTCCAATGTGGCTGGGGGCGCGATCAATCCGCTTATGGCTGTGGGCGCGGGGACGGGGACCGCGACCTATACCTTTGCCGATGAGAGCCGGGTCACGTTTGGCCTGAGCAATTCCATGTCCGAGGATTTGAATATCAACCTGAAATCCGGCATCATAACGGAGCTTACGGGGACGGCCTCATCCTGCGTTCCGGCGGATTATACCGCCGGAACGGTTTGTGACGCGAGTCGTACGTTTTTCTGTATGTCTGGTTTCAACTGTGTAAAGAACGGCGGGGACGCGCTGACTGGCCGTCTTTACACGCAATTGGCGGGAACCGCCTTCAGTCTTGATGTGGTGGCGCTTCAAGATAGCGATGGTAATGGAAAGGATGACGCAGTGGAAACGACGTATGCGTCCGATATCGACAAAGATGTCACGGTGGAGTTGGTGGATGGCTCAGGGACTACTGCCTGTGCCGATCGCACGTCGATCAGCCCGGCAGTCAGTCAGACGCTGACTTTTACCACAGCCGGTCAGCCTGCGGAGCAGGGGCGTAAGCCCACGGCAAACATGATCGTTGTTAAGGCTTATCGTGACTTGCGGTGCCGGGTGACGGACGCCAGCCAGTCGCCAGGCATTGTTGGCTGTTCCACCGATAATTTTGCCGTGCGGCCTGGGGCGGTGGTTCTGTCCACCACGGCCTCGGCCCTGCCATTAGTGACGACCCCGCCTTCAGCCACGGCAACCCCGAAAATTAAGGCCGGCGCTGCTTTTACCCTGACAGCGGCGACTGGCTCCGTCGCAGGATATACCGGCGTGCTGAACCAGGATAGCGGCAAGCTGACCGCCCAGATTACCAGTCAGGACTCCACCCGGCAGGTGGGTGGCGCGGTTGGCGCGCTGTCACCTGCGTCACTGGCCGCAAACCAGGATCCGGAGGCAAGCGACAACGCCAGGTATACCGAGGTTGGGTATCTCTACCTTGCTCCCGGCACCTACCGGGATGATAGTTACACAAGTGTTGATCAGCCTTCCGGGTGCGCGGCGACGAATAGCTGTGATTGTGTGACCAGCACCATCGGTGATGCCAATCTCGCCGACAGCCTTTCCGGCGGCAGGTATGGGTGCTCAATTGGCAACACAGCTGCCGTGGCCCTTGGCCGTTTCATTCCCCATCATTTTGAGGTCACTCTTTCCCCTGACCCGCCAGGGTTTGCCGATAGTTGCGTTGCTTCCGCCTTCACATATCTTGGGCAACCTTTCAATTGGGCGGAAACGCCGAAGTTGACCATCCGGGCTATGAATTCGGATAATGTCAAGACAGAAAACTACGAGGGCCTCTTCTGGAGGCTTGTCGATCCGCTGGCATCCTATACCTATTTTGATACCGGTGCCCCGGCTGCTGTACTGCCGTTGACCCCGGAGACCAGCTCTCAGGATCTGCCCGATACCAGTGATTGCAATGGGGAGGTGGCAATTTCTCTGACGGAGTCGTCAGGCTTTAATTATAAAAGACCTGCTATGACAACCCCGGTGGAGCCCTTTTCCTTCATCTTGACGCCGCCGCCCCAACCGCCGCAGCAGGCCGTCAGCTTGACGGTCCCGCAGGCCGGACTCACCGACAAAGATAACGTCTGTTATGACCTGGGCGCCGGCGCTGGATGTCAGGGGTTTGTACGAACCGGGATCACCGGGGCCCACCTGCGACATGGTCAGATTAAAATTTTTAACAATTTTGGCCCGGAAACAGCCGATATTATCAACTCACCCTTTGAGGCTCAATATTATAACGGGACAAAATGGGTGGTGAATGTTGATGATACCTGCACGACTGGACTTAGTTTCTGTCCAACGGCCAGGGTCACGTCTGTTCATCCGGATCCTCTGGACGGTGGAAAAGGGACGTTGACGGTCAAGACCTCCGCCGTTGCAGAATCATTAACAGTCTGTCCCATTGCGCCGGCCTGGTTGACCGCCCTTGCCGATTGTACAGCACCTGACAGTTCCTGTGGTGAGTTCACCTTTGGCATTTATCGGGGCAATGATCGGATCATCAACTGGCAGGAGATCACCCAGTGAGGAGCGTTGACAGCCGGGGAGGAGGTAAAGGTGTTGCCGGCTTTACCCTGGTCGAGCTGGTTCTGATTATTCTGCTTCTAGGGATTCTGTCGGTGACGGTGGTGCAAAAATGGCCAACCGGCATGGATACCGAGGCGGCAGCGCTGGAATTTAAAAGGACCGTCCGTTATGCTCAGCACATGGCAATGACCAGGGAGTTTATTGCCGGCAACCCTTGGGGGCTTGTTGTTACAGCTTCTCAATATACCATCCAACACCAGGATGGTTCTGGAAAGGTTCCCGATTTCAGCGATCGGTTTCTGCTTGGGGACGCGACCATTACGATTACTGGTGGTCCTGCACAAGGACTCTGGTTTAATGGTCTTGGTGAGCCAGTTGATGAGACCGGGGCCCCCTTGGGCGTTGTCACTTATATTATAGCAGGTGTTGAATCCATGACTATCTGTCCGCAGACAGGCTATCTTATGCGGGGTGCTACGTGTCCCTGACAGGCCCATCTGTGAATAAAAAGGCGATGGGCTTCACCCTGATTGAGCTGGTATTGACCATTGTTCTTCTGGGATTTTCCGCCATGATCATGATCCCCTTTTTTTCTGCCATCACCCACAGCCCTGATCCTGTTCTCCGGGAGAAGGCCATAGCGTTGGCCCAGGCGATGATGGATGAGATTACAGCCAAGAAATGGGACGAGAATTCACCTAATGGTGGTAATCCTCCTATCTGTACCGCCGAGTCCACGGGGGCAGCCACTCGGCCTTCCCTTGATCCTGGTTGCACCTTCCCAGGAGTTGGTCCGGTGGCCTCTGCCATTGGTCTTGATGGTGAGGCAGTGGGGGCGAACAATCGCATGCTCTGGGATGATGTGGATGATTATAACGGTGTCAGTGAACCTGTTGGGGGCCATTTTTATGACCAGAACGGAGGCGAACTATTGGGCAATATAACGGGCTTTACCCGGACTGTAGTGGTGGACTATATTGCAAGCAATGTCTCCCCCATTGACTCATCTACGCCCGTATCTGCCACTATCACCGACACAAAACGCATTATGGTAAGGGTTACGTCCCCTCTAGGCGAGACTTTCTCTCTTGTGGCGGTTTTATGCAATTTCTAATTCTCTGTCTGAAAAGGAGGCCGTTAAGCTTTGGAAGAGAGGGGTTCACCCTGATCGAACTAATTCTTGTGATCCTTTTGCTTGGTATTATTGGGGCGATGGGTGGAGAGTTGATATCGACTGCCTTCAAGGGTTTTTCCGATACCGATGCTAGAATGGAGCTTTTTGAAGAGGGAAAGATGGCGCTAATGCGTATGGAGAGGGAAATTCATCATATGGTCCCCAATGCCATTGATAATCCAGACAGTGCCACCATTAGCTTTGGTATGATAGATGCCCAGGCATTACGAGGCGTCTTCGGGGGATTTGAGAGGGTTGACAATGATACAATCCATGATATTGGGAATACCGTTCTGGCAACCGGGAGTTTGATCTCCATTTATAATACAAGTTGGGCTGAGTTTAGCTCGACGAATGTTGGTATTCGTCAAATATATGGGACAACGGCTGCAGGAGGGAATATGAATTTGCACAAAGCCATTCTAGGTGGTGAGGCCGCGATAAGTCGTTATTATCCTATAACAAAGGCGGTGCGCTATCATTTGAATGGTTCCGTTCTTTCCCGGACTGAGACGTCTGTGACCACAGTAAGTGATTTTGCCACGGTGTTAACCACTGCGCCGTCCTATCCCCTGCTCAGCCATATTACGGACTTTTCTTTCAGTTATAGTCCGGCTACTCTTACCAGAAATGCCTTGGTGAGGATCAACTTTACTCTGCAAAATAACGAGAATTCTTTAAACTTTCACAAAGAGTTGCAGGTGCGCAATGTTCCATGATCCTTTACTGAACCAGCGGGGCATGGGGCTTATCATGGCCGTGTTTATCATAGTCGTGGTGGCGATGTTTGGAGTGCTGATCGCTCGCTATTCCACCATCAGTTCTGTGACTTCGGCAGAAGACATTCTCTGGGCACAGGCTCTTTACAGTGCTGAGTCAACCATACGGTTGAACATCCTGCATCATGATGGCGGTGGCAATCTCTCTGGCTCCGTCGAACCAATGGTAGGGGGATTGAGTACGGATATCCTTGCTGACACTTATGCCGATTCAACTCAGCCGGCAACAATAAAGGTTCTCGCTACTCGTGTTGTCAATGAGAGTGCAGTAAGTCGAACGTTAGAAGCAAAATACGTGCTGTCTTCAGAATGAAATATTTTTAGGCTCCTCGCTATATCGAGTGGGTAATGATTTCTGGTGCAGTGAATCTCTGGTATACTCTCGGACATTATGAGAGATACCGACTTATTTCAATTGGCCCTTGGTCTATCCTCTCCTTGGGAGGTTGAATCGTCACGCTTTGATCCTGATAAAAAGCGACTTGATATTATGTTATGCTTTGCGAGGGGTTGCACTTTTACCTGTCCTGACTGTGGGCAGATGTCTTTGAAGGCGCATGATACCATCGAAAAGACATGGCGGCATTTGAACTTTTTTCAACACGAAGCGTACCTGACGGCCAAGGTGCCTCGCGTACATTGCGACCATTGCGGTGTCCGCCTTGTAGATGTTCCCTGGGCCAGACCAGGTAGCGGATTCACCTTGCTGTTTGAGGCATTGGTTATGATGCTGGCCAAGGCGATGCCGGTCAAGACCTTGGCGGAATATGTTGGGGAGCATGACACCCGCCTGTGGCGCGTAATCCATCACTACGTTGATCAGGGACGTGCTGATGCTGATCACAGCGAGGTAGAAGAAGTCGGATTCGATGAGACTTCCAGCAAGCGAGGTCACAATTACGTCAGCCTTTTTGTTGATCTTGCAGGCCCTGACATCCTCTTCGCTACAGAAGGGAAGGATGCTTCCACTGTCACGAAGTTCAAAGAAGACTTGATCGCCCATGGCGGCGCCGAGGAGAACATCAAGCAAATGTGTTGCGATATGTCCCCGGCGTTTATCAAGGGAGTTACAGAGAACTTCCCTGATGCCAAGTTGACCTTTGACAAGT
>JAFLLC010000216.1:0-1099 GCA_019162745.1 Deltaproteobacteria bacterium
GATGCCTGCCGTACGACGCTTGATGAAACGCTTGAATGAAGATATGTTTGAATGCTATATGCAGAAAATCCGGAGAACAAGATAATGACGCAACAAGCCCCAACTCCACCATCACCGCTACTGGAAAAATTCAAAAGTTACCGTTCAGGCGACATCTCTGAGGTTGCCGCCAAGGTCCATCTGATGACCGGTTTTGAAGCGTGCAGGGGGAACACCTTGGCAAGCGCTGCCTGGAACCTCGACAAATCCGCGCTGGTGCTGACCTTTATTGACGGCCGCAAGACCACTCTGATGGCAGACGGGGGACGGCTTTTAACCAAATGCACCTGCAGCCAGTGGCAGCCGGCGCGGAACTGCCCCCATGTTGTCATCGCCTGGGCAACGCTGAAACGGGCTGTTTCACCGGACAGCTTGACATACATCAGTTTCAACCAGCAGATGCTGCTGGATATGAAACGTTATATTGAACAGGCACCTGCAGAAGAAGCTGCAGCAAAAAAGGCACACCCGGGTGCAATAAGCGACGGCAAAAAAGTGGCCGTGGTAAAAACCCCGAAATACCGGTTGCTGATAGAGCAGGGCGGACATGGCAATAGCATCCGCGGTACCATCAAGCGGGGAGATGAAGCGGTGTACGGCTGGACATCGAACGGCCTGCCGACCGATCTGGCCCGTTTTCTGGCGTCACACTATTTCTACGATTCTTCACAGCGTTATTTCGAAAAGTTCCAGCAGATGACCGGCGGCGCGTATCCGATTGTTTTCCGTGATGGTGACGGCCTTGAAACAGTCCTTGCCTACAAGGGGAGCCACCCCTGTGTCGCCGGGATTACTTTTGATATTCGGGGAGACGAAGTCCATATCTCCCGCTCCTATGCGGACGGCACCCCGCTTCCGGACAACGCTTTTGTACATGGGCAGATGTTGTTTGATGTTGCCGCCGGTGTTGCCCGACCGGTGTCGGACAATGACGCCTGGCAAAGCTGGGAAGCGGTTTTTGAGGAGTTGGACGGAGCGCAGGATGATTTTGGCGATGAAGAAGAATGGGATGACGAAGAGATTGATGATTCTCCACCCGCCAACCCTGAACTTCGCAGGC
>JAFLLC010000216.1:1199-8767 GCA_019162745.1 Deltaproteobacteria bacterium
TGGGATGACGAAGAGATTGATGATTCTCCACCCGCCAACCCTGAACTTCGCAGGCTCCGCCACAGCGTCATCGTGCCGCTGGAGCTCTTTAACCGTGCTGCCATCCGGGCTTCAGCGGATACGCTTAATGATCCCGGCAGACATCGCTACTTCCAGCTGAATGGCGTTTCCTGTCAAGAATATCCGGTCAGTGAACAGATATACATGCTGGATATTCCACTCGGCCTGACGGCCGAATCGGCATCCCTGGAGCCGGTCAGCCAATACGAAAACGAGACCTTTCCCTTTTCTCATTCATCCTTCTGGCTGTTCAACCCTCATCACCGCCAAAAGCTCTCTAATCCGATGAAGACAAAGAAAAGGGTGCGGGCTGTCGTTGAGGCCGCTTTTGCGCTGCTGGACGAAACCAAAACCACTGCACGAAATGCAATTATCCGCTCTGTGACCGGCTCCTCCGATTTTCTAAAAAGGGATGTGAGGCGTGAGGCGAAACAACTCATCACCTTTCTGGCAGCTTCATGGGAAAAAGCGATGATTATCGCCATTGCTACCCCGGCCGGCTGGCGTTTTCTGAAGGATGACCAGCGCAGCCAGGCGAGGCTGATGCGGATTCTGTACGAAACCTTCGGGCTGGAATCTTTTGCCGATAACTTCGTGTCGGTAAAGGTGGAAGTTGACACCGTCAGGCTGCTGAAGGTGCTGCCGCAGCTGACGACTCGCCTGCAGGGAGAGGGTTTTGTCCTGCACATCGGCAGCGAACCTCTGACTGAGGCTTTGTGGGAGTTTTCACTCGATGCCACCAGTAGCAGTCAGGACTGGTTCGAGCTGAAACCGGAGATTCGCTGCAACGGCGAGATGCTTACGGAAGAGGAGCTGCGCGGCCTGATGGACGGCAGCGGCCTGCTGCGCCGGGATGGCAAACTGATGCTGCTCGATGACATCAGCGCACAGGTGCTGGCGATGTTTGCCGGAGCCATGCCGTCAGGCAAGAAAAAGAAAAAGGGGGAGCAGGATCTGGTGCGCGTGCCGCGTTTGCAGATCCTTGATTGGCTGCAGCTGCGCAGCCACGGAGTGCAGGTCAGGCTGGCGCCGGACGATGCCCGGGTTCTGGAAAGCCTGCTCAATTTTTCATCAATCCCGGTGCGGCCACTACCAGAGGGACTCAATGCCACCTTGCGCCATTACCAGGTCGATGCCTGGCACTGGCTGGCCTTTTTGTATGACCACCGTTTCGGTGCCTGTCTGGCCGACGACATGGGCTTGGGCAAAACCATCCAGGGAATAACCCTGCTGGCCGGGATCATGTCCGGCGAGCTTGCCTCCGCCGCTGAACCGGGGACGCCGCATCTGGTGGTTGCGCCACCCTCCTTGCTCTTCAACTGGGAAGCGGAGTTGGCCCGTTTTCTCCCGGCTGCCCGGGTCATGCTCTACAGCGGCGCCGGACGGAGCAGCACCGAATTCGCCAATCACGATGTCATCATCACCAGCTATGGGGTTGTCCAGCGCGACTGCGACCTGCTGGCAAACCACTGCTTCAATGTGATTATTTTTGACGAAACCCAGATGGTCAAAAATCTGCAGGCTGCCACCACCAATGCCGTCCGCAAGTTGCATGGCGCATTTACGCTGGCGCTGACCGGGACGCCGGTGGAAAACCATCTGGGCGAATACTTTGCCATTATGGATCTCTGTCTGCCGGGGTTATTGGGAACACGCGAGGAGTTCAGCCGTAAAATCAGCAAGGATGGCCCGGCCGGCACGGCACGATTGATCGGGCGAACCCGCCCCTTTGTACTGCGACGGACAAAACAGCTGATCGCCAGTGAACTGCCGCCAAAGATCGAGATGGACATCCCGCTGGAGCTGACGACAAAGCAGCGGGTCTTTTACCAGCGGACCGTGGAGGAGGTGCGTGGGCAGGTCAAGGAAGCCTATGAAAATCACGCCCCGGCACAAGCCCGCATCATCGCCCTGACAGCCATTTTGCGCCTGCGCCAGATCTGTCTCGCCCCTGCCCTCGCCGCACCCGGAGCCAGTGACGCCTCGCCAAAACTGGATTTTCTGGCGGAACAGCTGGCCGAACTGCGCGATGAAGGGCACAGCGCCTTGGTGTTCTCCCAGTTTACCGGCTACCTCGACATCATCGAGAAGGGGCTTAAGGAGCAGGGATTCCAGTATCTCCGTCTGGACGGCTCGACGCCGGTGCCGCAACGCAAGAAACTTGTGCAGAGTTTTCAGAATTCGGCTGAACCTTCCATCTTTCTGATCAGCCTCAAAGCGGGGGGCAAGGGACTCAATCTGACCCGCGCCACCTACGTGTACCACATGGATCCCTGGTGGAACCCGGCGGTTGAAAATCAGGCATCCGACCGCGCCCACCGCATCGGTCAGACCGAACAGGTCACCATCACCCGCCTGATAATGCGCCATACCATTGAGGAGAAAATGATGGCCCTGAAGGAGCAGAAAACCAAGCTCTACAAGGCAATTCTGGAAGATGGAGAGGGTGGCGGGGGAGCGGGACTGACGCGGGAAGATCTGGAATTTCTGCTGGCGTGAACTTAGCCGACAAAATTACAATTCTGTGCGTGCCACTTTATCGGCTGCCGAATCAAATAATCAAAAACGGCAGTTCAATAATACGGAGACACTGAGAACACTGAGAAATTAAAGGCTTAAAGTTTAAAATAAAATATCCTTTTTGGTGAACCATAAAACTACTTATTTTGTTTAGAACACTCAGATTTTACTCCGTGTTCTCCGTTTCTCCGTGTTTCAAATCTTAAATTTACTGCCATGTCAGGACGAAGGCCCGGAGTTTGCCTCCACGCTCATCACGATAATATACAACCCTGATGTTGCCCGCAACCCGGCCGCGCTGAATCTCGTACCCCTCCTTCTTTTCGGATGATTCACTGCTGAGAACCGGATTTTTTGCAACCTGACTCAGTACTCCCTTCATAAATGCCTCTGGCACACCCTGCCCGCCTCGATCAATTACCTGAATGGCTTTGACCGCACCCCCCTCGCGCAGCACTTTGAATTCAGTCACCTTACCTTTGTATAGTTCCCAACCCGGGTTGGCGGCGCTGAATTTTTTATCAAAGCCATCCCGTGGGATAAAAGCGGGGAGTTGTGTCGGTCGTGCTCCGGCAGGTGATACAGCGGGAGAGTTCTTCGAAGCGCGGTTTTCGGCAATAGCGCTCAGCACGGCCTTGTCACTCATACTATCCTGATCCCGGGATGCGGCCGGGGGCATGACAGCTGCGGCAGCCGGTATCTTGGCCGCCGGCGCGTTCGGAGAGATGGGCATAATCGGTGCCGCAGGTGCCGCAACGCCAGTCGGCGCTGTTTTGCCGTTGCCCTGATCCGGCTTGGGAGCCGGTCTTTGCTGCTGAAGGTACGTTATAACAACGACTGCGACGACTACCGGAGCGAGCCAAAGCAGAAATGTGCCCCTTCTTGAACGTATCGGTTTACTCTCGACGGTATCGATCTCCTCGGCATCCCAGCCATGTGCCGGAGAAGGGGTCGCCTGTTCGAGAGTTTCCGGTTCGGATGTGCTGCTGACCGCATTATCAAAGGAACTGCTGAACTCGGAATAGACCGATAAACGTCGGCGGGGAGCATAGGTAATCCCCTGCTCCTCCAAAGAGAGTTCAGCAGAAGGCGGGGGGGCAACCGGAGGCTGCAGTTCGGCATTGACCTGCTGCGGTGGAACGCTCTCAAAGGCCGGGTTGGAGCCGAGGAGAGCGGCAGATTCCGCCGTGCTCACCGGCAGCGGCTTGAACTCTATTGATGCGATCTGTTCCGGCGGGACAGGTTCAGCGCTTTTTTTGGGCCTGCTTAAAAGTTCAGCAAGGGTACGCTGCAGTTCGGACAGCAGCTGACTATCATCTGCCGAAGTATCGAGCCATCCCTGATACGGTTTCAAAATTGCGTCATTTACCTGGCCGGGGGAAGCCAGCAGGACAAAGCGTGAGCGCCTGCGCCCCAACTGCTTTTTCAGGTGCATGATCAAAATATCAGCCGAAAGCCCCGATAAATGGGTCTGGACAAAAACCACATCCGGTTTTTCGATGGTGATCTCTTCGCCGCCTTTTTCGAGGTTGTTCACGACACGTAAACGAATATTTCTGTCTTCGGTCAGGCGGCCGAAAATTTTTCGCAGTCGCGCCACATCAGTAATTAACAGCAGATTGCTCACGAGGAACCCCTTCAGCGGAAATTGGGTTATTGTACGGTATGGAGGCACGTTAATCAACACGTATGATGTTTGTCTGCATCGGTTTTTTTTATCTGTAGACAGGCGGATAAAAAGTTCAAATATGCTGAACAGGAGCATACTGCGTGTGCTTTTAGTTTGACAAAGCAGTGCCCTGAAAATTATTATAACGAGATTATAGATTCTGATGTAAACTTTTGGAGGGTTTATGGGAAAAACGTTTAAAATAGCGGTTCTGGCAGGCGACGGCATCGGCCCGGAAGTGATGGCTGAAGCGCTTAACGTACTTGATGCGGTAGAGAAAAAATTTGATGCAACCTTTACCCGTACCCCTGCAAATGTCGGTGGCGCCGGCATCGATAACGAAGGCAAGGCGCTGCCGCAGAGCACGATTGATATCTGCAAGGCCTCCGATGCTATTCTGTTCGGCTCGGTTGGCGGCCCGAAATGGGAAACCCTGCCGCCCGACGAACAGCCCGAACGCGGAGCGCTGCTGCCGCTCCGCAAAATATTCGGCCTTTATGCAAACCTGCGCCCCGCCATCATCTTCCCTTCCCTGGTCGGAGCATCATCACTCAAGGAAGAAGTGATAGGCGGCGGTTTCAATATCATGGTCATCCGTGAACTGACCGGCGGGATTTATTTCTCCCAACCGAAAGGTATTGAAGGTGCCGGGCGCGAGCGGATCGGCATCGACACTCTGAAATACTCTGTACCGGAGATTGAGCGGATCACTCACGTCGCTTTCCAGGCTGCCCGCAAGCGGAGTAAAAAACTCTGCTCCATCGACAAGGCAAACGTGCTTTCCTCTTCGGTACTCTGGCGAGAGGTCGTGAACGGCATCGCAAGTGAATATCCGGATGTTGAACTTTCCCATATGTACGTTGACAATGCTGCCATGCAGCTGGTGAAATGGCCCAAGCAGTTTGACGTCATCCTGGCAGAAAACATGTTCGGCGACATCCTTTCCGACGAGGCCGCCATGCTGACCGGTTCGCTCGGGATGCTTCCGTCTGCTTCGCTGGCAGAGGGGAGTTTCGGTATGTACGAACCCTCCGGCGGTTCTGCTCCCGACATCGCCGGCCAAGGCATTGCCAACCCGATCGCCCAGATTCTCTCGATGGCGATGATGCTCAAGTTTTCCTGCGGTATGCTGGATGCTGCAGATGCAATCGACAAAGCTGTTGAAAAGGTTCTCGATCAGGGGTACCGCACCGCCGACATCTTTCAGAACAAGGATGGCGAAAAGCTGGTGAACACGAAGGAAATGGGCGCAGCAATTATCGCAAATCTGTAAAACTCACCTCAATTAGAAAAGGAATGCAGCTATGAAAGTTGGAATAGTCGGATGGCGCGGTATGGTTGGTTCGGTTCTTATGCAGCGGATGCAGGAAGAGAACGATTTTTCTCTGGACTTTGAACCGGTATTTTTCACTACTTCCCAGGCTGGACAACCTGCTCCGATGAATGCAGGCACTTTGAAGGACGCCTCGGACATCGCCGAGCTCAAGAAACTGGACGTAATCCTGACCTGTCAGGGTGGCGACTACACTAAGGCGGTTCACCCCGAACTGCGCAAACAGGGGTGGGACGGCTACTGGATTGATGCCGCATCTACCCTGCGCATGGAAGACAATGCCGTCATAATCCTTGATCCGGTTAACCGTGACGTCATTGACGGTGCTCTTGCCAAGGGAGGGAAAGATTTCATCGGAGGCAACTGCACCGTCAGTCTGATGCTGATGGCTCTGAGTGGCCTGTTCCGCGCCAACGTCGTGGAATGGATCAGCTCCATGACCTATCAGGCGGCAAGCGGCGCCGGTGCTCCCAACATGCGTGAACTGCTGGCGCAGATGGGAACTTTGAACGGCGTCGTTGCTGAAGAGCTGAAGAACCCCGGTTCTGCCATCCTGGAAATTGACAAAAAGGTAACCGAAACCCTGCGGGATGGCTCCATGCCGACCAAGGAATTCGGCTTTCCGCTTGCCGGCAGTGTGCTCCCCTGGATTGACCGCGAGGTTGAAGATGGCCAGAGCCGCGAAGAGCTGAAAGGTTTTCAGGAAACCAACAAGATCCTCGGCACAACGACTCCGATCCCGGTTGACGGCATCTGTGTCCGGGTCGGCGCCATGCGCTGCCACAGCCAGGCGCTGACAATCAAGTTGAACAGAGATCTGCCGATCGCCGAGATCGAGAACCTGATCAAAAACGATAATCAGTGGGTCAAGCTGATCCCAAACAACAAGGCTGATTCTCTGGCCGGCCTCACCCCGGCTGCGGTTTCCGGAACCCTGACGGTTCCGGTCGGTCGCCTCCGCAAGATGAAGATGGGACCGCAATACCTGTCCGCCTTTACCTGCGGCGATCAGCTCCTTTGGGGTGCGGCGGAGCCGCTCCGCCGGATGCTGCGGATTTTGCTGGAAAAATAACAGCCACTCTGAATCTGTTTGTATGGAGTTAGCGCCCCGTTTGGGGCGCTTTCTATTTGAGGTAACGATATGAGCAAAGAAAAGTATTATCGAGGTCCAAGGAACAACCATCACGGTACTCAATCAGGCTAGTTATGAGTCTATTTCCCTTATGAACGACTCGCACCACTGGTGCGAGCAGTATACTGAAGCAAGATCTTGTTGATTCTGGGGCAGTGTAAGGCGCTGGAAGAGAAAGAGTTTCATCATCCATATACAACAAACAGGTGGTGCCAAAATGACAGACAGATCATTGCCGGTAAGCGGTGCCGTTACATTTGAAGAGCTGAAAAAGACAAACGAACATGGTGCTGAATTCTGGAGCGCCCGTGAGTTGCAGCCGTTGCTGGGGTATGGCCAATGGCGGCGTTTTGAAGATGCAATCCATAGAGCTATGACTTCATGCGGACAGTCGGGAAATAATCCCGATTATCATTTTGCCGGCGCCGGCAAAATGATCGCAACCGGCAAAGGGGCGCTTCGAGAGGTTTCTGATTTCCACCTTTCGCGTTTTGCCGGTTACAAGGGTCTCTATAACGGACTCGGCAATGAAGGGATCAAGCAGCGCAAGGGGATTCCGAAAAAAGATAATCTGATGGATCGGATGGATACCACCGAACTTGCCGCCAATCAGTTCCGCATGACTCAGACACGCGACAAGCTCGCCCGTAATCCGGCAAAGGATCAGCAGCAGGCAATCCGCACCCATGAAGCTGTCGGCCGGGAAGTTCGCGAGGCGATCAAGCGTATTGGTGGAGCCATGCCGGAAAATATACCGCCTGCCGAGCATATAAGTCATGTTGAGGAGCGGATCAAGAACACGCCGCCGCTTCTTGAGCTTGATGGAAGCGATGTAAAAGGGTTGATTGGGACGG
>JAFLLC010000042.1 GCA_019162745.1 Deltaproteobacteria bacterium
TAAAGCGTGCTTCAACTGAGGAAAGCAACCTTCTCGTCATGGGAGCATATGCACCAACACGTCTTGGTACTTTGGCGCTAAGTGACGTTGCCAAGCATGTTCTGACATATATGACCGTACCTGTACTGATGTCACATTAACAAAAATAAGATATCTGCTATCGCTTGGGATGCGTTGACTGAGTATGGAAATGTACATAAGCCGCTGAAATAGATATGTGTAAATATTAGAATCGTAATAATCCAACATAGTTATGTTGGGTATAAAAACTTCCGCCACTGGCGTAAGTATTTCTCAAGTAGGAAATAAAACAGGAGGTAGTCCATGAAGAAAAGTAGAGTCTTGGCAGCATTCGTAACTCTAGGCCTCGCCGCAAGCGCATCAACTCCAGTAATGGCTCTGGAGAATCAAGTCAGTGGTTCTTACACGATTATGTATGATTTATCGAACTACAATGCAACTGGAGTCCTTGCACACGACGCTAAAACGCAGAACTTCATTCCTCAGCGTGTTAGACTTGGATATACGGCCAAAGCGAATGAGGATGTAAAGCTAGTGACAAAATTCGAATTCGATTACAACTACTTGGGTAATAGCTCATATGCTGTAGCTCGTGGAGGTGGTGGTGCACTTGGTTCTGACACAATTAATATGGAAACAAAGAATCTGTACCTAGACCTAAACTTACCAAATAAGATGAACGTAAAACTCGGTATGATGAATAACGCCGATTCTTTCAAAGGAATGATGTTCTATTACAACGATATGGCGGGTATTCAGCTTTCACAGGAATTGGGCAAAGCTCAAGTAACCGCAGGCTTGTTCCGGTTGGCAGAGTCCAATGTTTCAACTATTGGTAAGTATACTCATGATATGCTTACAATAGACGGAAAATACAAAGTATCTAAAGAAACTAACATCGGTGCAGCATATTACTACATTAGTGACAATCGTGATAATGGTTCAACAACTACGTCCAGTCCAAATGGTGCAATAATTGGCTATACTGCTGCTGGAGATGCTATTTATACTCTTGCACCAACAATTACGACAACACCAAACGCTGCCAATGCCGTCAAGGTTCATACGGTAGGCCTGAACGCTGAAACAGTAGTTGGTCCTATTACGCTGTCCGGCTTTGCTCTAACCCAATTTGGTGATCTTACCAGCACTCAAAAGGCTAAGGGATATGCTGTAAATCTAGGTGCTAAAATGCCTCTTGCTGGCGGAACGGCTCGATCTGAATTTATATATGCTGGCGGAGGCAAAAACTCACTTTATGTTCTTTATGGTGAAGGTGGCGCATTCTACGATGGTGAGATGATTATCCTCAGCCGAGATAAAAACAATTTTGCGATCGATAATGCCATTGTCTACGATGTCAATAATGGCAATCAAGGTGTTATTATGGGTACAGTGGGTTACGACTATCCTATCACAGATAAACTTTCCGGAAGCGTTAATGCTGGTTTTGCTGCTGTTGCTGATAATTCTGTCGCAGGTAGGAGTAACTACCTTGGCACTGAAGTCAACTTTGAAGCCAATTACAAGCTTATGTCCAACGTTACTATTGGAGCGCGAGCAGGCTATGTGTTTTTGGGCGACTATTTCAAAACTTCACCGAGCTATGACAATCCTTACGATGCCAAGTTGATCGCTCAATACTCGTTCTAATTGTTTGAGTAATTTATTGAAATATATTAGGTGTATGTACGGGATTACAAAAACACGACAATGTAAAGCAACGTAAATAAAACGCAGCATTTTAGGATAAAAGCCGCAGGCGAAATACGCCGGCGGCTTTTATTTATCAAGTTTAAGGTGAGGCGGATTCAAGTTCGAAGTGCAAAAGCCAGTGGTGGCTTGGAGTTACACATCTCCACTCCGGATAACACCTTATGCGGTGACCTGAATCCTAAAGCTTTCGTGGTCTGTGATTTAGTTGTTCTACTGCATATACGTCTTTGTTCCTTGAAATAGTCAAGATGAATACTTATCTATAAATATAATTATTTCTAGGTATCGGCCCAGCGGTTATAACAGACATACACGCGAAGCCAGTGTCCATAGAGAGCCGGAAGGTCACCAAGGCAATCCAGAGCAGCTTCAAGAAACAAACAGTTGTTCTTTGCTGTTACACAACAATTGCTTTTATTACCCGGAAGCAACGGAGCAAGGCGTTCTCACTGGCCGTCTCGTAAAACGATTCTAACCCTCCGATAAGTGGACTAAACCACTTATCGGATACTCCTGCAAATGCTTAATTGAGAATGCTACCTGGTCAAAATAGTATGCGACATATTTTGGCGTATGCCTATGTTATAAAATTTAATAAAATATTGGAGGATTTCTATGGCTGACATTCAGAAGTATTTCACGAAGTTTCACGAAGCAATCAAGCTAAAACGGTTTGAGGAAAACAGTACCTTAGTCGAAAAACGGGACATCATTCTTAATAAGCTTGCTGCTGGGTTAAAGAAAAATTTCGAGGATAAGGACGAATCGGTTCCCAAATATAACTGGTTTAATCAGGGCAGTTACGAAATGGGAACCGGCATCAAACCTATCAACAGCGATTATGATATTGATGTTGGAATCTCGTTCAAGATTGCGAAGGACGATTATTCTGATCCCGTAGATGTCAAGAAATGGGTTTACGAGGCATTGGTCGGCCACACCAAACGGGTTGAGGTGAGACGGCCCTGTGTAACGGTTTTTTATCAGAAAGAAGGTGAGACCGAATATCATGTCGATTTGGCGGTTTATTCTGACGAGGAATGTAACTCAGACGGAAAAAAGTATCTTGCAAAGGGTAAACTCAACTCATCTTCAAATAATAAGGTTTGGGATCATTCGGAACCTTGTAAGCTGACTAACCTTATAAATGATCACTATTCTGGGGATGACCATAAGCAGTTCGTCAGGGTTGTTAGGTACCTGAAAAGATGGAAGGACAACAATTTCAAGATTGATGGCAATGCCGCTCCTATCGGAATTGGGCTGACCATCACTTCTTATGATTACTATACCCCTAAGAAAGATTTGGTCGATGTATTTGCCAATAAGTACAACTACAACGATTTGTCAGCGTTAAAAAATGTCGTCATCAGGATGATTAGCTGTTTTGCCACCTACTACGACAACGGCACTTCTTCGGAACGTCTCAAAACTTATCTACCAGTTGAGCCTCGTTGCGATGTTTTTGAGAAAATGACCGATAATCAGATGGCAGATTTCAAAAAACAACTGAACGCGTTGCTTGATGCGTTAAATATTGCCGAGGATGAAGTAGATCCGGTAGCTGCCTGTGAGTCGTTACAGAAGATTTTCGGGGATGATTTTCCCGTTCCAGAAAAATCCGATACAGCTCAGAAAAAGGGGCCTGCAATAATCACATCCAGTGCATCGGCCTGATGAGTTCTGTGGGGTCAATAATTGTCGAAGCATTGACTTCGAGTTCTGGCGTTACATCCGTAACAGAACTTCATAAGAAACAACTATCTGCTGACTGGGCCAAGGAACGCGGCATTGCCGAGGCATATCAACTTAATATTGAAGTCAACGGCAATGCAGTAACCCTTATTTTTGGCATCAAGAGCACTTTCCCGTTATCTCTTCCCTGTATTTTTCTGAACCCGTGGGACATGTTCGGAATCATCCCTCATGTGGAAGATGATGGTTATATATGCTTTGCTCAAGTGGAAGGATTGTTGCTGATATCCGAAAATATTGGGGGAATCGTTCAGGAGTCGCTAACTAGGGCAATCAATGTGTTGAACGATGGTATGTCAGGTAAGAATCAGATGGATTTTCTAGATGAGTTCGGCGCTTACTGGGACCGTCAGTTTGGAATTAAAACGATAAATTCATTTGTTGCTCCATCCAATCTCGTCAAACCAATCAAGATTGTGAAGAACGACAAGAAATGGAATCTTCTTGACGACGTGAATGATTTCAAAAGGTTCTTCAGAGTTCCGGTTTTTAAGACTATTGAGACTGTCAATGCTGCCCACGGGATTTATGTGCCACTGAAAAAGGGAACAGTCCTTATCCCACCTCACCCCAATGCTTTCTGGACGCTCCTAGAAATCCGCCAATTGGTTTTCGATAATATTGAAGATTCGCAACATTCTGTGCTTGAAACGCTTTTGAAGAAGTGTAAGTGTGATGAGGTGATACTGTTTTCCTTGCCGCGATTGTCCATTGGGGAGACCTTGTTTTGCATCAGATTCAAGGGTATACCGAATAAAATACACCCGCTGTTAGATGGTCGAGCAAGTGAAATCGTCCCGATGGTAGTAAAGCGATACGACAAGGAACATATGTTGCCACGTGGCGGCAGCACTAATGACTTCCGGTCAAAAAAAGTTCTGTTATTGGGATGTGGTTCTGTCGGCGGATTTATCGCGACAGAACTTACTCGTGCCGGAATTTCAACGTTGACCGCTGTTGATATGGATGTCCTGAAGTATGAAAACATCTTTCGTCATGTGCTGGGAAGAAACCACATAAACAGGCCGAAAGTTGAAGGAATCAAGAAGGATATCGAGAGCAGGTTACCATTTACTAGTGTTACACCAGTCTGTAAATCTTTAAGTGGTGCTTTGGAATCTGGTGATATAAAACTTGCGGATTTTGATCTAATTATATCGGCACTTGGAAGTCCGACAGACGAGTTGGATTTTAACGAATATATCCGGCAAGTGAAAGCTCCTCCTGTCGTATTCACATGGCTTGAGCCACATGGAATCGGTGGGCATGCATTGGTGACAAACCAGCTTTCTGTGGAAAAGGGTTGTCTGTCTTGCCTCTATGGGAAGTCAGACAACGAGACGTATTGCCGTGCTGCTTTTGCCGCCAAGAACCAGGTTTTCGCTAAAAACATCGATGGATGTAGAAGTGCATTTACTCCGTTCGGTTCTCTGGATGCCGTTAAGACCTCAGAACTGGCAACCCGCCTTGCCATTGAGGTATTGAAGGGAGAAATTTCTAAAAACATGGTTCGGTCATGGCGAGGTGATTCAAGGGAGTTTGTGAAAAATGGCTTTAAGCTTTCAGACCGATATCTAGGGACTACTGAGCATTTTATTGAAGATGATACATTTTTTGTGAGACCCGATTGCAATGTCTGTCACCGATAACTTACCGACAAATCAGATTGTTTATTTACGGCCTAAAGGTGGCCGCGTCTTGATTCCTGAAGTGATTCTTGCGTCCATCGCTCCGTATGTTCAGAATTCGTGGAACAAACCTGAAGCTGGTGGCGTTATTATGGGGAGGTATATAAAGGATTGTGAAGATATCGTTGTTGATAAAATTACGTTGCCGATGCTTGGTGATAAGTCAGGACGGTTCTCTTTCTTTCGCAACAAGAAATCTCATCAGAAGGTTATTGACCATGAATGGGAGGCCAGTAATTATACCTGTACATATCTGGGGGGGTGGCATACCCATCCGGAACCGGTTCCAACGCCGTCCTTTGTTGATAAGAATGACTGGAAACGGAATATGAAACAGGACTTTTTCGACAGCAACTGTCTGTTCTTCATGATTGTAGGCACTGCAGAAATTAGGTTGTGGGAAGGCAACAAGCATAAGAATTCACTTACTGCGTTGAATAGAATTTAGATTCTGGAGGAAATGTGGCGACAGTTTCTGACGAAAAGAAAAAGACAGGCCGAGCTTCAACACCCAAAAAGGTGGAGAATCAATTGTGGGCTAGGGCAGCCGGGAGATGTGAATTTCGTGGATGCAACAAGATTTTGTACACTGATGATCTGACCAAGCTTAAAGATAACCTGTCGGTAATTTCACATATCATCGCCTACGAGAAGGATGGTCCACGAGGTCACGAAACGCTTTCAGACCTTCTCAAAACCGATATTTCAAATCTTATGCTGACCTGTAAAGACCATGGCAAAATCATCGATAGCTATGAACACGTTGCAAAGTATTCTGTTGATCTTTTGCGTGAATACAAAAAAGAGCACGAAGATCGGATCAAGATTCTCACAGGAGTACTAGAGGATTTCAAAACGCACGTATTGCTGTTTCTTGCTCCAATTGACGGCAGAACATTCAATATCGACCAATCTCAAATATTCCATACATTACAACCTAGATATTCGTCAACAGAGTACCCATACTCAATTGATCTGTCTGATATCTGCAATGTTGAAACGAAAGAAGGTTGGCCTTTTCTATGCCAGACCATCAATCAGAAATTTAAGGACATCTTCAGGAATGGTGTGAATCGAAAGGACTTCCATCACATTTCAGTGTTCGCCTTGGCACCAATTCCTTTGCTAGTCTATCTTGGTAGCCTGATTGGCGATATAAACAATGTAGATTTATACCAGAAGCACAGAAGTACTGATAAATGGACTTGGAAGGATGAATCTGAGGATGGAGAAATTTTTTACCAGATTTCAGGTCCAGAAGAGCATAATGCCGCAGCAAGTACCGCTATCGCAATCTCCGTAAGTGGCGATGTAGCTAAGGATAATATCCGAAGGTTGCTCGGTGGCGATTGTAATTTGTACGAAATCAGAGCGGCAAACCCCGGACTTGATTTTCTTTCAAGCAAGGCAAAACAGAAGGCTTTCAGCTTGGCCTATAGAGAATTATTGAGAGATATCCGTGGTGTAAACGGGCATTTCAACGAAATTCACTTATTTAGTGCGTCTCCAGCACCTGTTGCTATCGAAAGTGGGCGAGCCGTTATGCCGAAATGCGACCCACCGATTAAAGTCTATGATTTTATCGGCAAGGACAGTGGGTTTGTCTATGCCTTGACCATAAATGAACATTTAAAAGGACAAGGTGGAAGCGATGGATAACAACCCAAGATTATTCACGTTAATCAGGAATATTGACCCTTCTGGCATTAGTGGCACGGGCAGGGTGCTGGATGGTGTAATTTTTCATACCGGACAAGTTGTGACCTGTTGGAGAACTGATGTCAACTTGAAGGGGAAATATTTTGAGGGATACAGTACATTAGGTATCTATCCTTCGTTTGATGCTTTCATGCATGTTCATGTGAAACCGCACCCTGCTGGCGCGTCAGAGGTTGTTTTTCTCAATGGTGAAACTAATGATATCTGATGGGGCGCAGGAGATAATTATTTCTCGTTTAGTTGTTCCTTTCTGTCAATACTTTCTGCTAGGCCTGCTTGAAACCACCACAAGGATAAATCTCATTATCATTGATAACGCCGCTTGAGAATACAGTCCGATAGCAATCGGCAAATAACATCGGAAACCGAAACTAGCGCACCGACTTGCGGCTAACAGTAGAGAAGTAAAAGAAATACCAACCATCTGCAAGACCTGCCGAGAGCGGGTCAGTCTCTTACCGTTGATCGCGACACGATGTCGCGTGATTATATGTGTTTGATATTACTTACTATTCCGAATTCAAACACCTGAAGTATCCCCTTCAGCGCCCTAGGCGGCGTGCTGGGTACGCGTTGTGTACTTGGTGCGAAGCCCGCTGACAACGTACCGAATTGGGTTTGAATGGCGACAGGAGAACCCCTCCGGAAACTCCATCCGGTTAAGGGCTAGGGCAGGACAATATGGTGAAATTATGTGAATGGTCGTTGACGCGCCGTCAGATGGGGCCTCTACCCTACGGGAGTTAACAGGGGATATGCATGTTTCCCAGGGTTTACATGCGTGGCCAGGATGCAGTGTGTTAACGTCACTGCACGGGATTGTTGAGCCACCGGCGTTCAGACCGCACCTAAGTTGTCCGTTAAGATAATCACGTGGAACGTGGAAAAGTCGTCACTCCGCCATGAACGCGATGCATGGCAAGCCGACCGTAAGGCAGGCAGATGGAGGGGCGGACAGTAAGAGGTCGGAAAAAGCAAATGCCGCCCGGTAACTGGGCGGATAGAGCATGAAACATGGCTCGCGTTAAAACCGGGGCAAGTCCTTCCATCCCCCCGGCGAAATGACGCGCCCACGTCCGACTGGTGTTCCGTTGCGAGATCATTTGGAGAACCTCTGTAGATGGGAAAGCAAAAGACGGCTTCGGCCGGTGCGCCCAGAGACAAGAGCGGCACATGGGGCAAGGTTGACTGGAAGAACGCCCGCCGCGAAGTCAGGAGGCTGCAAATCCGTATCGCAAAGGCTGTGCTGGAAAACCGGTGGAACAAGGTAAAAACCTTGCAACACCTGCTGACCCGCTCGTTCCACGCCAAGCTGTTGGCTGTCAAACGAGTGACTTCGAATAAAGGCAAGAAAACCCCTGGCGTTGACGGTGTTCTCTGGAAAACCGCCAAAGTCAGATGGCAAGCTGCTCGCAGCCTGCGCCGACGTGACTATAAACCGAAACCACTGAGAAGGATTTACATCCCGAAGAAGAACGGGAAGAAGCGACCGTTATCAATACCCACCATGCAGGATCGGGCCATGCAGGCGCTGTACAAGCTGGCCTTGGCACCGGTAGCGGAAACCACGGCTGACGGCAACTCCTATGGATTCAGGGAAGCCAGAAGCTGCGCCGATGCAACCGCCGCGGCTTTTAACGCACTGAGCAAGCCGAATTCGGCACCATGGGTATTTGAAGCGGACATCAGGGGCTGTTACGACAACATCTGTCAGAACTGGATGCTGGAGAACATCCCCATGGATCGTGAAATTCTTCGCAAGTGGCTTAAGGCGGGGTACATAGAAGATGGCATCCTGTACCCCTCGCACAAGGGAACACCGCAAGGGGGGATCATAAGCCCCACCCTGGCGAAC
>JAFLLC010000145.1 GCA_019162745.1 Deltaproteobacteria bacterium
GTATTCCGCAGCCACGTTTATTCAACATTAGAACTCCAATAAGTGGTTCTATTAGAAAGTTAGAAATTATTTCTTGCGCTTTTTGGCAAGAAAATAATTTCGTTAACGCACTTATCCAGTTTATCTGGGTTAGGTCAGATTCAAAACCAACCTTCCTTAATCCCACCTTATCAGCAGGAAAATTTAAAGGCTCTCCCCTGACAAGGGGGCGGGGAGCGGTTGGCATCAAACCTTTCCAGCAAGGCCACAGGAAATACCGATAATATGTCCTTTAGTGCAAGAGTAAGCTGCCCTTCATTCTGATCTAGTTTCAGAACTTCTCCCGTAAAAACGTTGCGATAGCAACTCGAAGCGGTATCGAACTGTTGAATTATCCGGGTATCCTGCCAAACCTCCTCCCCCAGCGGCAGAGCACCACTGCCCCCGATCAGGCGACTGCAAAAACGGGGCGTCACAACCAGCACTGAACTGTCGTTGATAGAGCGCTCAAAGGCGCAGACATGATCTTGACAGGCACCATCCACCGCCAGCGGCAGGTATCTTCCTTTTTCAAATAATTCGCGGTTGTCACGACGAAAGCCGAGCGCCTTAAAGGTCAGGTGCAGCTTGATACGGCCGTCGTTACGGGCCGCAACAGTCTCGCGGGCAGTTTCCAAAAGCCCTTTTGCCCTCTCCTTCTGCAGCAGTTCATCCAGCAACTTTTCCCGCATGACATAATCTACCGGACGGCGGTTGTCGGGATCTACAAGACTGAAATCCCACAACTCATTACCCTGGTAGAAATCGGGAATCCCCGGTGAGGTTATCTTGAGGAGGGTCTGGGAAAGGGAATTGAATATGCCGCAGGCAGCGGTCAGCTTCTGGAATAAGACAAAATCATGCAGAAAATCGTTGCCGCCGGAATCTTTCAGAATAGAGTCTACGAAATACAACACCGCATCCTCACGCAGAGTGTTGGGGCTTATCCAGCTTGTATGTACTTTGGCCTCCCGCATGGCCTTCAGCATGTACTCCTTGATCCGGGAACGGAATTCTGTAAACTCCTCCTCATCCGGATTGCAGAAGGGCCATGTTCCCACCAGTGTCTGATAGAGCAGGTACTCTTCATTACGGCTTGGTGCAGGCTTGCCGTCGACAATCATTTTAAGTTTACGGTTCAGACGGCTCCAGCGGGAAAGCCCCATCCGCCACAGTTCAGGGATCTCCGAGAGCACGTTGATCCTGGCCCGCACATCCTCACTCCGCTTGGTGTCATGGGTTGATGTGGCGAGCATCGCCAGCGGACGGCTTTTACACCGTTCGATATTCTGGCCGTGGAACGCCTCCATGGTAATACCGAATCGTTCCGGGCTTCCTCCTACCTCGTTCAGGGAGACAAGGCGATTGTACAGGTAAAAAGCCGTATCTTCGACCCCCTTGGCCATGACCGGGCCGGTGATCTGCTGAAACCGCTTCACAAAATTGAGCCACGCAGCTTTATGCTCATCGCTCATGCTGTCAGGAAAACGGAGGGTGAGAACATCCCGGACGAATTCAAAAACCGAGGCACTGATGGCCGGATTCTGCCGTTTTGCCCGCCCGGTCGCTGCTTCAATATACTGACGGTCACGCTCCAGCACCTCATAACTGTTGATATAGGTCCGATATACCGAAAAACAGGCGATCACCTCTACGATCGACTTGATCAGGCTGTTAAGGGTGAAGTCCCGCGTATGCCGGTTCTGCTCGGAGATCCTGTTCAGATAATGTGCCAGCATATTGACTTCACTCGACATGGAGACCTGCATGACGAGTTTCTTCTTGTCGTAAACGGCGGTCTGGAAATCTACCCGGTGGCCCATGAAGCGAGTATAAAGAGTTTCAAAGGTCTTGGCATGTGAGGTGTCTACAAAGAGGCCGTTGGCTTGAACGGCGAAATCGTACCCGGTTGTACTGAAAACCGGCCAATCATCCGGCAGCTTTTCGGCTTTGATGATTATTTTTTCTCCAATAATGTAGAACGGCTTGTACGAAGGGTCTGCGGCAACAACGCGATCATATTTTTCCCGTACCGCTGCTTCACCTTCCTCCTCTCCGGTGTCATCGGACTGCTGTCCTTCAATGCCACCACCATACATCCTGATGAAGCAGGCCGTCTGAAGCCGTCTGATATAATCTTCGGGATCCAGCAATCCATCGGCGTGGTCAACCCGTAAGCCGGTGATCTTTCCTGATGCCACAAGTGAAAAGACAAGCTGATGAGTTTTTTCAAAAACGGCCGGGTCCTCCACTCTGAGGGCGCCCAGAGAATTGATATCAAAGAACCTCCGGTAATTGATCTCCTCAGTGGCAACGCGCCAATGGGAAATGCGATAGACCTGTTCCCGCAGGAGAGCATCCAGCAGGTCAAAACTACGCGGATCCCCCTTTGTCCCGTTGAAGATTGCCACATTGCCATCAATAAACTTGCCTATCGCACTGCTGTTTTGATACAGGCTCCAGAGGCGACGTTTGACGACCTCCTTTTCCCGGTAGCGCTCAAGGATCCTCTCCGGATCCTGCTCAGTGCTGGGAGGGAGATGCTTTAGCGCCGTTACTATGCTCATAAGTTCCTGAAACTGGGGGGCAGAGGCAGAAAGTTCCACTTCCAGGTCTTCAATGCGAAGCGTCAGGACATTGTTGTAGGTTTTGGGGATAACCGGCAGTTTGTGATCGAAATAATTTACAAAAAAAGAGCCTTCTTCAAATGATACACGCAGTTCGCCGCTTTCGAGCACCGTACCGTACTGGTCGCCCAGAATCGGAATCAGAATTTTATTCTCCAGCTCTTTCTTGACGGGGTGCCAGTCGATATCGAAAAAAACCGCATAGATTGAGCTCGGACCATTTTCCAGCACATCGGTCCAGAAGGCGTTCCCCTGTCCCTCAATACACATGTGGTTGGGGACAATGTCCAGGATCTGCCCCATGTTGTTTTGCTGTAATTCATTCACCAGCGCATCATAGTCATCTTCTGTGCCTATTTCAGGATTCAGGCTGTTCTGGTCCAGAATGTCGTATCCGTGAAGGCTCCCCGCGCTCGCCTTGAAGTATGGTGATGCGTATATGTCGCTTATGCCGAGTTTGCACAGATAACCAACGATCTCTCTGGCATTAGTGAAGCGGAAATGTGAATTGAACTGCAGTCGGTAGGTTGATACAGGTATTCTGAGTCCCTTGCCGTTCATATTTCTCCTTTTGATGCTGCCAGCAAAGCAGGCATATTAAAAAATCAGAAATGGCCCCAGAGCTCTAAACGCCTCACCAGGAAGAGCCGCCATCGATTCGACCAAATGGATTAACTCGCTGATTTTTCATTATTTTTCCTTTCTGTAGACAACAACGCCGAAAGGGGCGAGCGTCTGGAATGTTTCGGGACGGGTCGTATACATGGTTACAACGCTGCCCGGACGGTAGTAGCCGGTAGAATCAAGAAGAACATTCATGGTGCCGCCGACAAGCGCCGGGCTGATGACTCGACTTTGATCGCTGTAGTTGAACAGACAGAGCACCTGGCCGTCGTCAGAACTCCTGACAATTGCCAGTATCCCTTCTTCTTCGCTGGTTACAACCCGCAAATTTTCTCTGCTCATCCATGGAATGGAAGAATATTCCTTGCGCAATTGTATCAACTCTCGGTAGAAGGCGAAGATGGCGCGCTGGTCGCCCAGATGGCGCTGTTCCTGATCCAGTTTTGCTGAAAGGAAAGTTGCCTCAGCCTCCGGATCGGGTGGAGCTCCCTGATTGCCAAAGGAGGTGAACTCCTCCAGGCGTCCCTGCCTGACCGCCTCAACTAATTCGGCATCTCCATGACTGACAAAATAGGGGAACGGCGCTGTCTCTGCATATTCCTCCCCCATGAAAAGCAAAGGCAGATATGGCGAGAGCAGCACCGTTGCAGCGGCAAGTTTAAGTTGCTGCAGGGTAAGATGTTCTCCCGTCCGCTCTCCGCGCATCCGGTTCCCCACCTGGTCATGGTTCTGCGAAAACACCACCAGTTGTGATGGTAAGATATCTGCCGATGAACTGCCATGGCGCCGTTTTCTGTAGGCTGAATACCCGCCGGAAAGAACAAAACCCTCTCTGAATCCTTTCTCCAGTTGCAATAACGAACCAAAATCAGCGTAGTAACCAGCCCGGTCTTCGGTCAGGAGCGCCCGCAGGGAATGGTGAAAATCATCGTTCCACTGGGCATCAAGGCCATAGCCGCCAGATTCGGGAGGATTAACAACCCGCACATCGTTCAGATCGCTTTCGGCAATAACGTAGACCTGGCGTTTGAGAGCTGCGCCTTGCCGATGTACGGCCTCGGTGAGTTCCCGGAGAATATGCAGTGCGCTGAAATCATAGATGCCGTGGATGGCGTCAAGGCGCAGGGCGTCAATATGGTATTCAGTTACCCAGTATTGTGCATTGGAAATAAAGTAGTCGCGGACGGCATCACTGTCCGGGCCATCGAAATTAACCGCATCGCCCCAGGGAGTACGGTAGCGGTCGGTAAAATACGGGCCGAATCCATGCAGATAGTTCCCTTCCGGTCCCAGATGGTTGTAGACCACGTCAAGAGTCACGGCCAACCCCCTGGAGTGGCAGGCATCGACCAGCCGTTTCAGCCCTTCATGGCCGCCATAGCTGTTCTGGGGCGCAAACGGGAAGGTGCCGTCATACCCCCAGTTGCGCTCTCCGGCGAACTGCGCCACCGGCATCAGCTCCACGGCAGTTATGCCAAGTTCCACCAGATAATCGAGGCGGGATATAACTCCGTCAAAAGTGCCTTGCGGAGTAAAGCTGCCGACGTGAAGCTCATAGAAAATGTACTCTTCAAGAGCGATTCCCCGCCACCGGTTGTCGCTCCAGGCAAACTCCGGATCTATCACCTGAGATGGGCCATGGACACCATCAGGCTGGCTGCGGGAGGCGGGATCGGGACAACGCAGCGTGCCGTCCAGCCAGTACCAGTAACGGGCACCAGATGCCGCCGGCAAAGTTCCCTGAAAGTATTCTCCGTCCCGCTGGAGAGATGTCTTAACCACACCGGAATCCACCAGTTCGACCTCCATGGATGTCGCTAACGGTGCCCATACCCGGAAGCGGGTTTTGCCGGCTATGTGGGTTGCACCGATATCAAGGGTGAAACGATCTATCTCAGACATATTTTTTATTCCCTTTCAAGGTTCATACAAAATTATTTGGGCTGATATTGAAAATCATCAATAATCATACCTGACATCAGGGTTTTTGCAACACTCCGGCTCCGCACGGGGATATGCAGGGTTATTCTCAATTTGGGGGATGTTCTCATTGCAAAGAGAGAGTAAAGAGCAAGTAGCCTGCCAATAAGCAAAAAAAACAGGAGTTAATATTCAGCTTAAACAACAGTGAGTTAGATTAATAAGGGAATAGTAGTGAGGAATAAAATAATTCTTTAGCCTCAACAGTTGGTAGAACCTCAACATATTGAGGGTTACTCTCATGCATCATATCCGTGTAGATGCAAATTTACCGACTCTTCTGTGTAAATATAAAAGGTTCTTTTATGTGTTTAGTGTCAGTAGTGTCCGGTTTGGAGTGATCTTAATGGAAATATTTTCCGTTCAGCATCAGGTGCGCAGCAATACTGGCAGCATAACCGAGAGCAATAGCCCAGGTCCATTTAAGATGAGCGCCAAAAGTATAAATGCCGCGGGCCGATCCCATGAGAGCCACCCCGGCAGCCGAGCCGATCGAAAGCAGGCTCCCCCCTACCCCGGCGGTCAGGGTCACCAGCAGCCATTGCCCGTGCGACATGGTCGGGTCCATGGTCAGTACCGCAAACATAACCGGAATGTTGTCAATGATTGCCGAAAGGATACCGACCAGCACGTTGGCAGTGGTATGACCCAAACCGTCATACATGAACCCGGAGACCGCCGCCAGATAACCAAACTGTCCCAGTCCGCCAACGCAGAGAATCACCCCGTAAAAGAAGAGCAGCGTGTCCCATTCTGCCTTGGCGATTTTACGAAACAGGTCAAAGGTGGCGTGTTTATGGCCGGTAAGGTCCAGAGGGTTGTCGCCACTGAACAGCCGTCCTTCAACTATTTTCAGGTAGTAGGAAAAGAACGACAGATAACCGAGACCGAGCATCATCCCGACGGCCGGCGGCAGATGGAGGAAGTTATGGAATGAGACGGCGGTGACGATCGTCAGCAGAAACAGCGCCATGATGCGTCGCGCTCCGAGCTTCATAGAAACAGCTGCATCACCCGCTGCGGGCCTTTCTTTTGAAACCGTCAGGCTCATGAATATTGCCGGTATAATCCAGTTGATGACCGACGGGATGAAGATGGCAAAAAATTCAAAGAAGCTCACCTTCCCTTTCTGCCAGACCATCAGCGTGGTGATGTCGCCAAATGGTGAGAAAGCGCCGCCAGCGTTTGCGGCGACTACGATGTTTATGCAGGCAACCACGACGAATTTTTTGTTGGTGCCACCCACCGCCATGGCGACCGCCCCCATCAGCAGGGCTGTAGTCAGGTTATCGGCTATCGGCGAGATAACAAAGGCCAGCAGACCAGTCAACCAAAAGACCGTGCGCAGGGTGAACCCCATGTTGACCATCCAGGAGCGCAGCGCGCTGAAAACATTACGTTCTTCAAGAGCATTGATATAGGTCATGGCTGCCAGCAGAAAGAGAAAGAGCTCGGCATATTCAGTCAGATTGCCAAGGATAGCTGCGTGGGCATGATCCGGCTTACCGAGCGCCTGATATGAAAGAGCCACCAGGATCCAGATGATACCGGCGGCAACGATTACCGGTTTGCTTTTGCGCAGGTGGAGTTTTTCCTCCATAATCACCACGGCGTAGGCCGCAATGAACAGCACAAGGGCAAAAATCCCCATGCCGCTGCTGGTCAGATCAGCAATTTCTCCGCCACCTCCCGACGCCATGGCTGAGTGGGCTGGAAATAGAGTTACTGCTGTCATCAGGAACTTTTTTATCATGTAATTGTTTCCTTTCTTTATCAGCAAAACCCAGACCGATTCCTTGAGCAACCGTTTTAGAGTTTCAAACATAACTCCTCCACGGCCATTGCACAAATGAATTACGTCTGAATCGTTATGCTGAATGGGTGTTAAAATCGAGGGGAGGTCGTGATAGAGGGGAATTACATTCCCCCTTTATGAAAGGGGGATTGAGGGGAATTTGCTTTTAATGAAACATCTTGTACTGCACAATATATACTGCAATTCCGGCAAAGTAGCCGATCAGAGCCAGACCGCTGATGCGCTTGACATACCAGAAAAAATGGATCTTCTCTAACCCCATGGCAGCCACGCCGGCTGCAGAACCGATAATCAGGATCGAACCGCCGGTTCCGGCGGCATAGGCCATGAACTCCCATAGGAAGCTGTCGGGCGGATACTGCGCCATACTGTACATCCCCATGGATGCTGCCACCAGCGGCACGTTATCGACTATGGCGCTGGCCAGGCCGATAATGGTGACGATAACATCCTGACGGCCGACGACCTTGTCAAGCCAACCGGCAAGATTAGTTAGAATATGAGTATGTTCCAGAGTGGATACGGCCAACAGGATGCCGATAAAAAAGACAATTGAGCCCATGTCAATTTTGGTTAATGCGTGTACCAGCGTAAGATGTTCCTTCTCGTCGTCAGTCTTGTTGCGATGTACCAGATTACCGACCAACCAGAGAATGCCGAGGCCAAAGAGGATCCCCATGAAAGGGGGCAGATGGGTGACAGTTTTGAAGATCGGCACAGCAATCAGGGTGCCAAGACCCATGCAAAACATCAGGTTACGCTCAAAGGGTGTTGTCTGGAGCTTATCAGAATCTTCATCTTTGGGCGGAGAGACAACTTCTCTACCTTTCAATATATAGGCAGTGACCATCAACGGCACAACCATATTTATTATGGCTGCCAGGAAAACCCCCTCCATAATAGCCAGACTGGTGATCTGACCACCAATCCAAAGCATGGTTGTTGTAACGTCGCCAATCGGACTCCAGGCCCCCCCCGCATTGGCGGCTATAACGATGATCCCGGCAAAAAAAAGACGGTCGTCATGCTTGTCCAGCAGTTTTTTCATCAGCGAGATCATCACAATGGTAGTTGTCAGATTATCAAGAACCGAACTAAGGAAGAAGGTGACGAAACCGACCAGCCACATCAGGGTAGAGAGCTTGGTAGTTTTGATTCGGGAGGTGATGACCTCGAAGCCGTTGTGGGCATCGACCACCTCAACAATCGTCATGGCCCCCATCAGAAAGAAGATGATCTGGGCGGTGGCAGCCAGCGATTCATTAAGCTGTTCACCAACTGCGTGATGATCGCCGCTCATGACGGCATAAACCGTCCAGAGAAGTCCGGCACCGATCAGGGCGGACGCTGTTTTGTGGATCTTGATCGGATGCTCCAGCGCGATGGCAGCGTAGGCGATGACAAAAATAACTACAAGCAGTATCAGCATTAGGGAGAACCTCAAAACTTTGTTATTTATGAGTTGTTGAAATTAAAGTGGGGATAGCCGAAGCTATCCCCACTTTATCATACCGATCTGCATTTAGCAGTATCAGATCTTACGTGCTTA
>JAFLLC010000031.1 GCA_019162745.1 Deltaproteobacteria bacterium
GACAACCTACGCATGGAGCAAGGTATCGGGTCCTGGAACCATCACTTTCGGCACGTCGGCTGCCCTGTCCACAACTATTTCTGCGAATGCTGAAGGTACCTATATCCTGAGATTCACCGCTACCGACGGTGCAGGCAATTCTGCATACAGCGACATGACGCTGGTGTGGAGCACCACCCTGCCTGCTGTAAATGCAAATCCGGCTGGCGGAACACTTTATAAAAACAGCCAATTTACCCAGACGGCAACGGCCAGTTCCAGCCAATCGCTCACCATGTCCTATGTCTGGAGCTTGCAGGCCGGACCGGAGGGAGGAGCAATCACCTTCGGTACTCCTAATGCCCTGACAACGATAATTGCCGCAAATCAGGACGGGAGCTATACTCTGCGGCTGGCTGCCACCGATGCCGCCGGGAACACCGCATATAGCCAGCTGGTGCTGGTCTGGGATACTGTCAAGCCGACCGTCAGTGCCGGGGCAGATAAAACCACTAATGCCCAATTCACCCAGACGGCAACGGTTACCGACTCTCTTGCGACAACCTACGCATGGAGCATGGTGTCGGGTCCTGGAGTCGTTACCTTCGGCTCGTCGCTAGCCTTATCCACCACCGTTTCTGCAAATTCGGACGGCACCTATATCCTGAGATTCACCGCCACCGACAGTGCAGGCAATTCTGCATACAGCGACATGACCCTGTTGTGGGACACTGTCAAGCCGACCGTCAGTGCCGGGGCAAATAAAACCACCAATGCCCAATTCACCCAGACGGCAACTGTCACCGATACCAATACCATGATCTACGCTTGGACAGCCACGACAGGTGGGGGAGCCATAACCTTCGGCTCACCATCTGCCCTGGCAACTACCATTTCTGCGAGTCAGCAAGGGGACTATATTCTGCGCCTGACCGCAACTGATGCTGCCGGCAACAGTTCCTTCGGCGAAATGACACTTATCTGGGATACAACAGTTCCGTCAGTGAGCGCAGGTGGCAGTAAAACAGCCAATGCTCAATTCACCCAGACGGCAACCGCGAGTGACGCAACGGCGCTCACATACCAGTGGACAAGACAGTCGGGCCCGGGAGTCATAACGTTTGGCTCGCCAACAGCCCTTGTAACAACTATTTCTGCCAGTGCCGACGGTTCCTACGTGCTGCGCCTCGTGGCAAGCGACGCCGCTGGAAACAGTGCTTTCAGTGATATGAACCTTACGTGGGACACGGTACGACCGTTTGTCAGTGCCGGCACCAGCAGCTCGCGTAACGCCACTTACACCCAGATAGCCTCTGCCAGTGATCCACTCGGCATGACCTTCCTCTGGAGCTACACGCCCGACGGCCCTGGAACAATTGTTTTTGGCTCGCCAGGCTCCCTCTCCACAACAGTGACAGCAGACAATGAGGGTACCTACAGACTGATCATTACTGCAACTGACACGGCAGGGAATGTAGCGTCCAGCGGGGAGGCAATACTTACTTGGGACCTTACACCGCCCACTCTGGAGATAACAACGCTTCCCAACAACTCCTACACCAATGAGGCAACTCTCCCTATCAGCGGAACCGTTACAGATGCTCTCTCCGGAGTACAACGCTTCACAATAAACGGTGCAGGCATAACTCTTGATGGCAGCGGCACATTTAACCACAGCATAGTCCTGGCTGTCGGGGCCAACGTCATTAGCATGGTTTCGAGCGACTTTGCTGGCAACACGTCCTACGACGTGCGCACCATCACCCTCGACCCGAGCGCACCCAGTTTAATCATCAATTCGCCAGGCAGCGACTACAAGACCAACCTGCCAAATATCACAATTACCGGCACAGTCGACAAAGAGTGCAGTATATCGATCCATGTCTCCGGCGGTGGCCTGGAGCAGAGCTTCAGCAATGTACCGGTATCAGGCAATATATTTACACTGCTGATTAACGGGCTTGCTGTCGGGCGCAATAGCATAGATATAACGGCAACAAGCAACGCGAATCTAAGGTCTACAAAGAGCGTTATTGTCACTTACGATAATTTTAAGCCGCTTCTTGATGTGACATCACCAGCGGGAGATATACGTTCCTCACAGGACAGCATTCTTTTCAGCGGAACTGTATCAGACTCACACACCGGTGTCGGTGTAACAATCATAAAGGATCTGGAAACATACAGACCGCAGGTTGTAAACGGCTCATTTTCGCAAACAATACCGCTTACCGAGAAGAAGGTTTACATAATCGCCGTCAAGGCGTCCGACGAGGCCGGCAACGAGTCTATCGTCAAGCGCCGGGTTATATACGACACACCAAACGGAGATATAAACGGGGATGGACGTGTTGATATCGCCGATGCACTCCTGGCTCTGCAGGTATCAGTCGGCATGACGCAGCAGCTCGACAGCTATCTTGTCAAAGGGGATGTCGGGCCGCTCATGAACGGGTTGCCGGCACCGGACTGGAAGATTGATATCAGCGATATTGTTTTGATTCTGAGGACAATCGTAGGCTCGCTCAGTCTTTAACCAGATGACGCTTCGTGTTCCCGGCGCTCGGCAAAAACAAATTGTGAGATAAAAGGTGGTGATTGTATGGACATTACGACACACATAGCGGCTTGCAGCCTCATTATCCTCATCTGCCTTGGCGGTTGTAGCGGAGGGGGATTCGAGGGCAGTAATAATGACGAGAGCCCGGTTGTCGCGCCGAATGCCCTCTTAAAAAGAGTTCATGGTGTGGCTTCAAAAGGGATAATCTTGGCTGGCAATGTCTCCATATTTGCGCTGAACAGTAATGGCACGAAAGGTACGCTTTTAAAAACTACAAGCACAAGCGCATTCGGAGCTTACAGCTCAAGCGTCAATCTGGCAGGCCCCACGCTCGTGGAAGTATCAGGCCATTATACAGATGAGGCCACGGGGCTTAAATCCGAAATACCTCAAAACTCTCCGCTTCGAGCTGCTGTAGATACAGTTTCGAGTGTCATGACGATTGCGGTTACACCGTTCACCGAACTGGCGGTGCGGAAAACCATGCCGCTGCTTGTGGGAGGCAATATTGGTGAAGCCAACAAGCTGGTTTCGGACATTTTCAAGGTTGATATTATTGCCACGCAGCCATTGAATCTGTCTGCGGAGTCCTTTGCATATGTGGGAACCAGTCAGGTTCAAAAAGACTACACATTGCTACTCGCAGCGTTTTCTCAGATGGCACATGATTACTATGGCGGGGTGGTAAGTGATGCGATTGCTGCAATGAATAATGATCTTGCAAAAGGCGATACACTTGGAAGCGTAGTCAGTGGACAACTAAAGGCGGCACTAACGAAGTTTCTACAATCAGAATTGAATCCGACCGGCATAAAGGATGTCAGCGCCACTAATCTGAGCAATGCAGGTGGCGGCACAAAAATTATCAAGTTGGCAACAGTCGGAACGCTGCCGCCAGGAATTTCAATTTATGGGATCACTGTGGCAATCTCACTACCGCCCGATGTGACGGTCAGAGTCAGCGATTTCGAGCGTTATCAGACCGATAGCCACGTTGTGTACTCCTCAGGCGTCTTTCCGTCAGACATCTACACGACAGGTCATTTTGTACCTGCCATTAGCTCCAGCCCGGCTTCTTTAACAGTGTCAATACCACAGGCCAGCGGTTCTGCGCTCGGAGAATTCCTGACGGTAGTGTGCGACATTCCGGCCGGTACAACCTACAGCGCATCAGATTTTTCGCTGCCTTATTTCAAAGTTGTGGACGGTAACGGCATCGAGTTGCAGGGCATAACTGTGGATATTCTCTGACATGTAATCCGTTTTGCCAGAAGATGTTACCACTGAATCAGTCGTTTGATGACCCAGGTTTTTTTAAGAATTACTGGCAGAAGTCTAATTCATATGAATCGGGAGCTCGAATATGAAGAAATTTATTGCGTCTTTAATGATGTTGTCCCTGGTTGGCTTCGTCGCGTCGAGTAGTGCGGAAGATAAAAACAGAGAAATATCCGATAGCGCTGGCGTCAAGCCCGAGGAGAGTTCGAAGGCCCCGCAATCTGCCGGCAATGTGAACAGCCTGCCCGCGCAACCAGTGGGTATCAAACCACCAGAAGTCGATTCCAATGCCATTGAAGGGGCGCAAATATTTGAACAGGGTGGAGCACTGACACCCAGAGGTGGGCTGGTTATCGAGCCGTCCTTCCAATATTCACACTCGTCATCAAACCGCGTGGCACTCGTCGGTTACACTCTTATTCCTTCACTCACCGTTGGAATTATAGACATCAGGAATGTCGAAAGTAACACACTGGTCGGCGCGTTGGCTCTTCGCTACGGCATTACTGGCCGCCTGGAAATTGAGACGAAGGTGCCGTATGTCTACCGTAGCGACTCTTCATCGAGCCAGGATGCTGCGTCTCAAGAGAGCAACAGCACCAAGGTGTTCTCTGCCGATGGGAGCAGCATCGGTGATGTCGAGTTAGGGCTGCGTTACCAGCTTAATCGTGCAACGGGTGGCGCATATTACATAGCGGGTGTCCGAGCCAAGTCAAATACCGGCAAGGATCCTTTTGAGGTACCGACTGATTCTAAAGACCGTCCGACAAAACTCCCGACCGGTTCCGGTTTCTGGGGTATCCAACCGGGGGTCACCGTTATCGTCCCGTCAGATCCGGCCGTATTCTTCGGCAGCATAAGCTATATGTACAACGTACCGCGCACCATTTCGGACGTCGGCAAGATCGATCCGGGCGACATTATCGGCTTCAACTTCGGGATGGGCTTTGCGTTAAACGAAAAAACTTCTATAAGCATCGGGTATGATCATTCCGTAGTTGGACGGGTCAAAAAAAACGACGAGCTTTTACCTGGTACGATGATAATCCAGGTCGGCACACTTCTCATAGGCTACTCACACAAATATAGCGACAAGTCCAGTTTCAGCATCTCGCTTGGCGCCGGACTAACCGAGGCGGCTCCGGGCGTTCAGTTGGCACTTAGAGTGCCCTACAGCTTTTAACGACAATCATTAAGTTACAGTTCATATCACGTTTTTTCGGAGAGAATCTGGTGCCACGACTCGATGTGAGAATTACAACTAATCTTCCAGCTACAGTAGTGACTTTCTCCAAGTCAGAAAGACTTGAGAAGGCTGTACATTTCAAGGAAATAAGCTTAAGTGGAGGACTCTTGACCGGCCTGCCAGCCGACCCTAAAACCCAGTTCTCAATCATTCTGAAGCTGCCGTCACAGGAATATATCGAATTCGCCGGTGAACAGGTAAAAAGCTGCCATGGCAATTCGATCGTCAAGTTTTTCTTCCCGGACAAAAAAGCAATGACATCATTATGGCTTTACCTGAGCGGGCTATCGATTAAGCAGGAGGCCTGCCCATACTGCGGCCAAGGACTTACCGGCAAAAATGAATCCTGCAGCATCTGTGGCCAGAGTCTGATGTTTATGGATGACAGTTATCTTGACAAGCATTTGCTGGCCACGTTCTCTGAGCGGGTCCAAACGCGACTCAATAAGTTAGACGCCGGCTTTATCAAGAGAGTCCTCTCGTTACTGGACACCGAGATTATGGACTTACCGGATCAAGACTGCAAAGAAGAGTTCGTCGGCACTGCGCCGAGCCTTTTGGAAGTGTTTTCAATGATCCGAAGAGCTGCGACAACCGATATGAATATCCTGATTCTTGGAGAAAGTGGAACCGGTAAAGAGCTGACAGCACAGGCGATTCACGAAAAGAGTCTGCGAAAAGACAAGCCTTTTATTGTGGTTAACTGTGCGGCGATTCCTGAAGGGCTACTGGAGGCCGAACTCTTTGGCTATGAAAAGGGGGCTTTTACCGGTGCTTATGCGACAAAGAAAGGGCGCTTCGAGCTTGCTAATGGTGGTTCTATATTTCTCGACGAAATAGGAGACCTGCCACAAGGGTTGCAGGCAAAGCTTTTACGTTTTTTAGAAGATCGAATGGTAGAGCGGGTAGGAGGCAAATCGGGGACAAAGGTAGATATCAGAATCATAGCTGCTACGAATTGTGACCTTGAGGCGATGGTTGGGAACTCCTGCTTCAGAAAAGATCTCTTTTTCCGGTTGAACAGCTTCACCATCAAACTCCCACCGCTCCGAGAGAGGGGTGACGACAAAGTCATACTGGCCAATTATTTCTTTAAGAAATTCTGCAAAGGAAAACACACTTCGTTAATTGGTTTTTCAGATTCTACTCTGAAAGCAATAAGTGATTACGACTGGCCCGGCAACGTTCGTGAGCTGGTCAACAAGGTGCGCCGTGGACTGGTTATGGCAACAGGAGAATACATCGAACCGGTCGATATGGAACTCAACCATAAGCCGCACTCTGCTGCGACCGTCAAAATTCAGCCCGATGCCCAGCGTCAGAAAATTTATGACGTGATGATGCAAAACGGGTTTGTTGTTGCTCATGCCGCCAAGGCGCTGCAGGTCAGCAGGCCGACCATGTACTCGCTGATCAAGAAGTTCGATATTTCAGTACCAGGTTAAGAGCACTAACGGCTCGGCAGAGCCAGCGGTTATTAATAAGATCCCATCCACCTGCCGGTGGGTGGATTTTTGTTTATAAAAATATTAAATAAAAAACCATCCGACATGTCCGCATTACGTGCACTCCTGCCCGATAAAAACCGCTTTACACGCTTTACAAGCTTTACACCACCATAAGTCACTCTAACAAGCCTGAATTACATGTTTTTTATAGACATGTAAAGTCAGGTGTAAAATACACCCCGCTTTTGCTTTACTCCGCTGATCACTAAAAAACAGATAACTCACTGATATTAATTACTATTTTTTTTGGCATAGCGTTTGCTAAACATTGGTAACAAGGTAATTATCCAGACCGGAGGCTGACATGACACATTGGCGACACATACTACACTGCCTGTTCATGCTTGTACTTGCTGCAGGCTCGGCAAAAGCAGAAAAGGATATGCCCTCGGTCGGCGATCCGCTTGCGCTTGTAGCTGGATCGTCAGAGAGAGGATTTGCTTATAACGTAGGGGGATTCCCCATCAATCACAACCTTTACCGGCTATACGATCCAGAGCGAATTGGGGGCATCGGCAATGACGCCGTAATTGTCTCCGCAGGACGCTGCTGTGATGCTATCGCCAGTAAGGCGCACGTAAACCTGGAGTTGGAGGGCACGCTGATTAATGATGAGGATCTTGGCCGCATCAGTGGCGGAGCGAGTCTCTTTGAACCACCGGATGTTATTAGCCAGAGGATGCTGGCAATTATACTGTGGGACGAAGCTAAATCAAGACGCTGTGCTTCATATGAGCGGGGGAACAGTATTATTAGCGGCACAATTTCAGTCCAAGGGAGGTAGACAAAATCAAACAGAACAATTTGGTATCATGCGGCGATGTCTGGCAGTTTCATTATCTATTGTGCAGTCAAAACATGAAAAGGAGACGAACATGAGAGCAAATCTATTTGGTCTAGTTGCAGCACTTTCGATGGTAGCATCTTCCAGCGTTGTTGTCCAAGCCGGTGAAGCCGAGAACTTTGGTGCAGCAGTAGCCGTTAACGACAGTAACGCCTACAGCAAAACCGAAACAACGAACATTGACTATGATAAAACAGTTATAATCCCGACCGAGAATGAGACAAAGACAACTACAATTACGCCGACCGATAACTCTGTCAATACCAAAGAATCAGGCAACGCAATTGCTTCCAATAACACACTGACAAAGACAACCACTATTACACCGACCGACAACTCTGTCAGCACCAAAGAATCAGGCAATGCAATCGCTTCCAATAACACACTGACCAAGACTACTACAATTACGCCGACCGACAACTCTGTCAACACCAAAACTGAGGATTCATTTAATAAAGATATTGATATCGAAACCGAAACCGAAACTACGACTGTGACCAAAGAATCAGGCAACTCAATCGCATCTGGCAATACACAGACGAAGACAAAGACGACCACGATCACACCGACCGACAACTCTGTCAATACCGACAACTCTGTAGAGAACAAGGGATCGTTCAATACAAAGACAGAAACAGAAACCGAGACCGAAATCGAGGAATCCTACAATACTGAAAATACAGTCGAAGAATCCTATAACACTGAAAATAAAGTCGAAGAATCATACAACACGAGAACCGCTACTGATGATCACTCTGTCAACGTGACCGTAGGAGACGTAGCGGTTGCCGTCGCCAGCACGGTTCTAGCCGGTGCCGTATCATCCAACACCATCGATATGAAGTGCGCCGACTTAAGTACCGGCTACAATGACATAAGCGGCTCCGCATTCCAGAGTGCCGCCGGGATCAACGCCGTTTCTCAAAACTCCGGAGTCAACTCAATGCTGCAGCAGTCGGTTAATGTTCAGTCTAACATGAGCCTTAATCCGATCAAATAACAGACCTGTAAAAATCTGCCGCACCTGGCAGGTGGCAGCGTCACCCGGTTGACAAAAAGCAGGTGACGCTGCCCTTTGAAATTTTATACTTTTGATGTGCTTCAACAGTCATGATTAGCTTAGCCAGGATTCAACGGGTAGACACTAA
>JAFLLC010000048.1 GCA_019162745.1 Deltaproteobacteria bacterium
CGCCCCTGATCTGCCATCACACGCGGCAACGTTCCGCCAACCGATTCGTTGATTATTGTAATATTTTTTTTAACCGCACGCTCCTGAAGCAGCATACATGCCTTGGCAACAGTTCCAGAAGCATCAAGCGGATTCAGTTCAAGAAGTGCTTCTTTTGATTCGAGGCTTGAGAGCGTGAGAATATCGTTTACCAGATTAGTCAGGCGGTCCGAGTGATTGGATATTATTTCCACAAATTTTATGGCGCGGGCCGGGTCGGATTTCAGAGTACCGCCCAGCAGGGTCTCGGCATACCCCTTGATAATCGTCACCGGCGTCCGCAATTCATGGGAAACATTGGCAACAAAATCCCTGCGCATATTTTCAGCCTTTTTCAGGTCGCTGATATCGTGAAAAACTGCGACAATCCCCTTTTTGACACCATCAACTTTAAGCGGGACCCAGTGTGTTAAAAGCGTACTATCATTCAGCTGGATGGAAATCTCCCGTATCAGTTCTTCCACATCCGGTGTGCCAAGATCGTTAAAAGCCTCCAGCAGGTCGGGGTGCCGTGATATTTCCACCAGCTTTTTACCCTCCACTTCTCCGTTTATTGAGAATAGACGGCGGAATGCCGGGTTAACGAGAGTGATAACACTGTCGGGGTCTGCCACCATGATCCCTTCTCCCATACTGCGCAGGATGGTGTCAAGACGCTGCTTTTCAGTTGAAAGTCGCTGCACATTGTCTTCGATCCGGTCTGACATGTCATTCAGCACCGTCGCCAACCTGCCGACCTCATCGTTGGAAATTACCGGGATTTTAGCTTTATTACCCCCATGGCCGATACGGGCAGCGGCATCGGCCATATCGCGCAGCGGTTTTGACGTCAGGTTGGAAAGAACATAACTGAACAGGAGCGCAATCAGTATGGTTACGGCTGTTGCCCCACCGACCAGGCCGTGCAGACTGTTGCGGGCAGATGTGAGATACTCCAGCGGCATGGCAAGGCGGATGATGCCGTCTGTTGTTCCTCTGCCGTAAGTCATGGCCGAGTAAAGCATAGATGTCCGCAGGGTATCCGAATAGCGGACGGAGCTACTGCTGCCGTTCTTAAGCGCTTCCTGCACCTCGGGGCGCTGCAGATGATTCTCCAATCCGGCCAGGCGGGCCTGCCCGACATCAGAATCGCCGACCACCGTACCGTCTGGTGCTATCAATGTCACCCTGGCCTTGATTACTGTTCCGATCGATTGCGCAAGCTGTTGTGGCGGCGTAACCTGTTTGTCACGTATTACAAGCAGGCGAGCCAACTGACCTTCGTTAGCGAGGTTGGTCCGACTCTCCTCGATCATACTTTTTTGCAGGGTATAGTTGAAATAGATATAGAAACTTCCAGCCATCAACACGATCAGGAAGACGTAGGACAGCACCAGCTTCGTTCGGAATCCCATATATTACTCCTCTATCTTATAGCCGAAACCGCGAACGGTCTTGATGATGTCGCTTGGCGCGCCCAGCTTCCCGCGCAGACGTGTTACATGAGTATCGACTGTCCTGGTATCTCCGGAATTGTTGTAGCCCCAAACTCTCTGCAACAGCTGCTCACGGCTTTGCACACATTCTTTTTTTTCCGCCAGGTAGAGCAGCAGCTTGAACTCGGTACTGGTCAGATCAATCTCGACCCCGGCGCTGGTAACGGTGTGGCGCTGTTTGTCGATGGCGATGTCACCAATGGAAAGAAGTTCAGGAGTCGGGAGTTTTGTTTCCTGCTCAAAGCGTCTCATGACCGCTTTGACCCGCAGAGCCACCTCGCGCATGGAGAACGGCTTGACAATATAGTCGTCGGCTCCGACCTCAAAGCCAACGACGCGATCAATTTCGTCCCCTTTTGCCGTTATCATGATAATCGGAATATGGGCGGTGCGCTGGTCCTTCCTAAGCGCCTTGCAGACCTCGGTCCCCAACAACCCCGGCAGCATCAGGTCCAGCAGGATCAGGTCAGGAAGCTCCGTACCGGCCCGTTCGAGACCCTGTTTGCCATCGTAAACACAGGTAGCGGCATACCCTTCCTTCTCAAGGTTGAAAGCCAGCAACTCAGCCAGGTCTTTTTCATCCTCGATAATAAGCACTTTCTTCATATTATTCTCCCGCTTCTGATAGGCAATCAACTCAAACAGTTTCAACTATATATAATTATTTGTAACATACAATTGTTACAAACATGTTGCAGACATATAAAGATTTTGTAGAATTTTCATTATATGGAGTGCATCCGGGTAATAAATTCACAAAAAATTTATCCAACCTCCACACGGTTGTAATACTGGTCGTATATACTGGTAAAAAACAAGAGGAGGAAACAACAATGAAAATCAGACAAAATGAGGATTATTACTTCTGGTGCTGCGACTGGTGTGATTCTGAAAACCGAATGCTGTGGACTAAACTGCAGGACGGCATCAGATGCGGTGCATGCCACCGGCCGATGGCTCCGTCGGACACAAAGAATGGTGTTGTCATTAACAGCGCAATAGCAGCCGGGTTAAACTAGCCATGGGAGGATGTCTGACCTCACTGGGCAAATGGTTCCGTCTGCCGACCCTGGGCGGCTTTGATCAACTGGACGTGCAGATTGATAAATTGCGTACGTTGCGCGATTCCTATCAACTGCCGAATCAGGAGTATAGATGTGACAGGATTGCGGATGTAAAGCGGATATGCATACAGTAAGACCACTTTCCTGACAGCACCGCTGTCAACCGGTTTTTCTCCACCAGAGTAGTCGGATTACAGCTGCGCCCAAACAGGCCAGCGACAGCGAACCGGCCGATGGCAATTGTGAACCCCGCAAATAAAACGCCAAAGCCACCAGCAGAGCGCTCCAGGCCAGTCGCTGCAACCAGTTAATCAGCGGCCGTAACAGCGCTCTCCGATCCTCTTCAGACAGCCGCACGACCAACTCACCCTGCTGCAGGGTATCAACCAGATGGCGCCCCTTGACCAGGGTCAGCGGCAGTTGGGCAATTTCATGGCCGACCAGCCCCCAGACGCTGTTGTGTTCACCCAGGGCGCGGGTCAGGTTGGCCTTCAGGATAGGCAGAATATCCTTGATCCCGTTGAAATTATCAATATAGTTGGTACCCAGCCCTTCGATGATCGAGCTGGCCCGCATAACGTAGACAATTTCCTGGGGGAGCTTGAAAGGGTAATCCTTCAGGGCGCCCATCACGCCAAAAGCCAGCTCCTGCATGCTGGTAGCGCTTAAATGGTCATTATCAAAAATCCGGAAGATCTCTTCTGACAGGGCGGTAAGTTCATCTTGGGGGGCACTGTCGGTTACGATTCCCAACTTGCGGGTCGCCTGTACGAGCAGCTCGAAGTCCCTTTCGTAGGCGGCTTTGACCGCATTGATCATCGCCAGGCGGGTGGCATTTGGAATCCGGCTGACCATGCCGAAATCCAGCAGTACCAGTTCGCCTTGGAGGGTGACCAGCAGGTTGCCAGGGTGCGGGTCGGCGTGAAAGAATCCCTTGACCAGTATCTGTTCAGTGTAGAACAGCACCAGCTTTTCCATCAGCCCGGTAAATGAGACCTGCAGAGTGCTCAATCCTTCCCGGTCGTCAAAGCGGAAACCCTCCTCAAAGCTCATTATCAGGGCATCACGGGAGCTGACGTCAGGATACGGAACCGGCATACGGATACCGGAAGCAGGATAAGCCTGGCGGAACCGTTGCAGATTGGCCAGTTCAATCTGCATATCCACTTCCTGCAGAATAGTGCGGCTGAAGGCCGCCAGTACCGCTTCGATAGAGTTGCGGGTGTATTCCGAGAACAGAGGGCGCAAAATCGCAAGAAACCAGCCCAGCAGGCGGATGTCCGCCCGTACGACCCGTTCGATCCGGTTGCGGCGCAGCTTGACAGCCACCTGATCGCCGTTTTGCAGCCGGGCACGGTGAACCTGGCCGATGGAGGCGCAGGCCAACGGCTCCTGATCAAAACTGCTGAAACAGCCTCCATCCCCAAACGCCCGGACAAAAACTGCCTGAAAATCATCCTCAGGCATCGGGGGGAGCTGGTCATGCAGCTGCCGCAGCGCCTCCAGATAGCTGCTGTCAAAAAAATCAGCCCGGGTTGCCAGCACCTGTGCCAGCTTGATAAAACTGGCCCCCAGTCGTTCAATGGCAACGACCAGCGGTCCCGGCGCCATCGGCCCTAATCCCAGCCAGTTAGCCCTGTTGCGAATCAGCAGAAAGACCGTCAGCAGCACCCTGAAAACGGTGTAGATCCGGGCAGGGCGATAAAGCCTGAAAATCAGCGATAACCTGCCCACAGGATCAGGACTGCCCCTGACGCAGTCTGGCCAGCTCTTCCCGCAACGCGTCGACATCGGCGCGGGTTGCCAGTCCCAGCTCGTCTATTGCCTCCTTCAGCAACTCCTTGACGTTCCCCTTCACCTGCTCCCGCTCTTCACTCCCCTTTGCCACGGCCTGGTCAAAGAATTCACGCGCCTTGCGGTCGCTTTCCTCCATGCTGCTGCGGGCTGATTCGCCGGTCTGTTCGATTTTTTCCTTGGCCATCAGGGCACTCCCCAGACCAAAGTAAAACAGCTGCTCGAGTTTATTTTTCATGGTGTCATTCTCCTTTTCTGTTTGTATGGCGGCTGTCATCCCGCCAGAATGCATCCACAGAGCGCTATGGCGGCGTCAAATTCGGCAGGACTACAATACCTTCCTGATTGCTGCCGGATTGCTCTTCAACTTGCGATTACCGAAATAGCGCAGTGCGACATAGGTGATCCATCCGACCAGAACCATCGCTACCGTAAATATGAGATATGAAATCGGCCACGGTATCCGTTGTGTCATCATGGTATATTCCGACATTCCACCGACACCGGCCAGAAAGTTGAGCGGCATGAAAATAATGCTGATGATCGTCAACTGCTTGATGACCTTGTTCTGGTTAATATTGACGAAGCCGACAATGGCATCCATCAGAAAGTTGATCTTGTTGAACAGGAAAGCGGTGTGCCCATCCAGTGACTCGATATCGCGCAGAATCTCGCGAACATCTTCATGCTGGGCTTCCGAGAGAAACTTACCGCGCATAAGGAAAGAGAGTGCTCGACGGGTATCACGAACATTACGGCGGATGCGACTGTTAACGTCCTCCTCTTCGGCGATGGAGGCGAGAATCTTTGCCGATTCCTCGTCAGTCATGTTGGTCCCGTACACCTGCTTGCCCACCGCTTCAAGTTCCGAATAAACATCTTCAAGGGCGCTTGCCGAGTACTCCACATCGGCGGCGTAAAGGTCAAGAAGCACATCTTTAGCTTCGGTAACGTAGCCAGACTGGGCCCTGGCACGCAGACGCTGCAGACGAAATACCGGCAGCTCCTCGTTTCTGATCGAGAAGAGTGTCCCCTCTTTCAGGATAAACGCAACCATAACGTTGCGCGACTCGTCCTCCCGGTCAAGAAGAAAATCTGAGTGCAGATGGACCTCGCCGTTATCTTCCACATAAAAACGGGCACTGGTCTCCAGGTCTGTCAACTCCCTCGGGTCGGGCAGTTCCACGCCGAAAACCTCACCGGTCCAGGCGAGTTCGTTATCTTCAGGAGTCACAAGGTCGATCCAGATCGGCTTGGCTTTTGCCAGATCGTCGCGGGTTTCAATAGGAATCTGGCGCAGACGACCTTCGTGAAGGTCAAAAACCCGGATCTTCCTGCTCTGTATCTGCGGTGTCACCTCAAACAGCAGATCCACGCGGACCGAATCCTCAACCTCCAGCAGGATCTCCTCCTTTATGGCATCCGGGACAAACTGCCAGATGATCTGCTGCTCGTCGGTGGTCAACTCCTCCAGAATACGAGCAATCTGTTCGGGGCCAATACTCTCCAGCACCCTCTTCAATTCCAGCCTGTTCTGCATATGTGCAGGGGTTTCCGGCAGCTCGTGCCTGTCGAGCAACGCCTTTATCCTGGCGAGATAATCCTGGCTTTCTTCATGGTTATTCATAGCACCTCTGCACCATCTGTATCTACTGGAAAGGGCTCCCCTGAAAAGGCCTCCGGAGATAATGCCCATTGTCGGAGAAGAATAGCGCATATAGAGTAAAAGAATCAATGCCCGTGATACATTTCCATCAGGTAAAATACGATTCGATGGCGGTGAGGATTATTGATAACGGATCGCCAATGTGACAAAGCGGAATTGTGGTTTACAACCATAAACCAACCACTATACCATTCCATAATATCAGCCCTTTTCCACCATCCAAGTCAGCCATTATGATTGCCTCTGAGAATATCAGTTACTAAAAGGCCCTGCAACACCTGCCCAGAATGTTATATATTGAGCTTCCAGTAACTAAATCTAACATTGCTTAAATTGTCCGTCATTGGATGAATATCACTCCCAACTCTAAAGTTTTTATATCCTTTCTAAAAAAAACATACCTCTAATAATCACCTTGCTGGTTGCAACTGCCTTAAATTACAGATTAAATTTATAAGTGATCTTGGCATGACTTATGTATTATGCATGACACTATAAATAACAACTCTCCTTATCAAAGGTGTAGGGAGGCTTAGTGCTATAGCTCCTGTGGTTAAGTTTTAAATCAGACAGGTGGAGTGGAAACGGCATGTCGCGGATCATTTTCATTGCGTTGCGCTGGTATATTATTGGGGGTAAACGATGTTAGAGGGAACCATACGTGGGGCTTTTTTCTGTGCCATGGCATCCGTAACTTTGCTGTTCTTCGCTGTAACAGCAGGTGCAATAACTATCGATCAGGTCACCTCCCCGACTAATATTATGAGCCAGACAGTAACCGGCACAATGGACTCGGGGGCCACTGTATCAGTGCAATGCTCCGACGCAACAGCAGGAGAGGTATCCAAACCGAACGAGACTAGTTGGAGTGTGCTTATAACCGGCCTCACAGAAGGTAATCACACAGTAACTGCAAGCGCCGATATCGGCAGCAGTCCACTGGTAGCAACCGCAGGCATCCTCGTCGATACAGTGGTTCCGACGCTGACTGTTTCAACACTTGCAAATGGAGCGATTACCAACGACTCTACACTCAATGTCTCAGGTGTCGCAAATGATGGTACAGGAAGCGGCATCACAGGCGTAACGGTAAACGGAAATAGCACCATCCTGGCGCCTGACGGCAACTTCAGCTATGCCCTTTCTCTTGTCGCCGGTGCCAACAGCGTGACAACGGTTGCCACAGACGCTGCCGGCAATAGTGTGCAGGATGCACGAGTCGTGACGCTTGACGAGTCAGCGCCACAGATAATTATCACCTCTCCGGCAGACAACCTTGCAACCAGCCAGTCACCGGTGACCGTGACCGGCACGGTGGATGAAAACGCGCTGGTAGTATTCTCGGTCAATTCCGGATCCCCACAGGCGGCCACGATGAATGGCGCGAACTTCACGGCAGACGCCTATCTTGCAGAGGGTCTTAACACAGTAACTATTACAGCCACCGATCTGGCATCCAACAGCTCAACGGCCAAACGAACGGTGACGTACGACGCTATAAAACCAACTCTGCAGATTCTGGACCCGTCCCAAGATATCGTGACCAAACAGTCAAATTACACGATAAAGGGAATCGCATCGGACACGTTAAGTGCCGTGACTGTAAAAGTCGTTGTCGATGGCGTAACTTCAACGCCAACCGTCATTGACGGGGCATTCGAACAGTTGGTGAATTTTAGCACAAACAAAACCTATCAAATAACTGCCACGGCAACCGACACAGCTGAAAACGCAACAACTGTCACCCGAAACATCATCTTCGACAGTTCTTTTCCTACGATATCCAGTGTTTCCTCGACCACGACGGCTGGATATTACGGTGCCGGCCGTTCGATAAATGTGACACTTGCCTTCAGCGAACCTGTTACTTCGACAAATCTCACAATTTTTCTCAACTCTGGTGCAACGATAACGAGCGGTCAGATCTCAGGGGTCAATATCTATAGTGGAACATATGTTGTGGCAGATGGCCATAATGCCGCGCTTTTGAATGTGACTTCCATCAGTGGAACGCTGGCTGATTCGGTCGGCAACCTGAACACGAATCCGTCCGTCCCTGACGGCAACAACATCGGAAATACCGTCGCGATCTCCGTCGACACAACGGCGCCGATAACCACCATCAGCAACCATCCGGCGGACCCGACCAATATCCAGACGGGCAGTTTTTCGTTCAGTATTGATGAGCCGGGGGCAAGTGAGTGCAAAACAGACAATAATGTGTACAGCAGCTGTAGTTCTCCGTTTAATTTTAGCGCTTTTCCTGACGGCCTTCACACCTTCTCGGTACGCGCTACCGACCTTGCCGGCAACATCGGGACCGCGCATAGTTACTCTTGGACAATCGACACAACAGCTCCGTCGGTGAGCGCAGGTG
>JAFLLC010000118.1 GCA_019162745.1 Deltaproteobacteria bacterium
TGCCGTTACAATCCAAAATCCAAAATTCAAAATCAATAATTACCAAAGTATTGGTAACCGGGTCGAAGGGGTTTGTGGGGAGGAATCTTTGTTCGGTGCTGGGGACGATGGAGAGTGTCGAGGTTATGGAGTTCGATTGTGAGAATACTCCTGCTGAACTGGAGGGCATGCTCGCTGAAGCTGATTTGATTTTTCATCTTGCAGGGGTTAACCGTCCGAAGAATAATGAAGAGTTCAAGATCGGAAATGCCGGATTGACTGAAGAGATCTGCCTGACATTGGAGAGATTGAACAAGACACCAAAGATTGTTCTCGCATCATCCATACAGGCTGAACTTGATAATCCATACGGTCAGAGCAAGTTGCTGGCTGAACAGACACTTCATGCTTTTGCTGAAAAGAGTGGTGCAAGAGCGGTGGTGTATCGGTTCAAGAACCTTTTTGGCAAGTGGTGCCGCCCGAACTATAACTCGGTGACGGCGACATTCTGCCATAATATTGCGCATGGACTGCCGGTCACGATTTCCGACCCGGGCCGGTCGATTGAGCTGACCTATATTGACGATGTTGTTTCTGCTTTAGTTGGAGAAATTCCTTCTGGGGGAGGAGTGCAGGAGTCCGGCTTTGCTTTTGGTTCGGAACTCACAGCATATCCCATTGCCCTCGGTAAACTCGCTGAACTGATCACGTCGTTTCGTGATTCCCGTCAAACCCTTCTCTTGCCGGGGTTCGATAATCCATTGATCAGGGACCTCTATGCGACCTATCTATCCTATCTTGATGGGGATGATTTTGCCTACCTGCTTCAGATCAGAACGGATGAACGGGGATCTCTTGCCGAGATGATGAAAAGCAGGACATTCGGGCAGATATTTATATCGCGCACCAAACCGGGGATTACCAGAGGCAACCACTATCACCATACCAAAACGGAAAAGTTCATGGTTGTGGAAGGAGATGCGGTGATTCGATTTCGGCAGATTGATGGAGCAGAGGTGATCGAACACCGGGTTTCGGGCAGGGAGTTCAAGGTTGTCGATATTCCGCCAGGTTATACGCATCACATCACCAACATTGGTAATGGCGAACTGGTAACGCTGTTCTGGGCCAGCGAAATTTTCAATCCTGACAAGCCGGACACCATCTTTCTGAAAGTCTGAGTTGAAAAGATTCTGAATTTTGAATTCTTGATTTTGGATTTTTTTTCAAAACATTGAGTAAAGCTTCAATCCAGCATGCATTAATTCAAAATTCATAATCCTGAATCCAGAATCTCTTCAAATCCAAAATTTAAAATTCAGAATCCAAAATTGACGAAGCTAAAAGTAATGACCATCGTGGGTACCCGTCCGGAGATAATCCGGCTTTCGAGGGTACTTGCGAAGCTCGATGAGCATACCGATCATGTGCTGGTGCATACCGGCCAGAATTACGATTATGAGCTGAACCAGATTTTTTTCGATGACCTCGATATCCGTAAACCAGCCCATTTTCTTGAGGCGGCGGGTGGTAGTGCTGCTGAAACCGTAGGGTTGATTATTGCCAAAGCGGATGCGGTGATGGCTGCTGAACGGCCGGATGCGCTGCTGATTCTCGGGGATACCAATTCATGTCTTGCGGCTTATCCTGCAAAACGTCAGAAAATACCGGTATTTCATATGGAGGCTGGTAACCGGTGTTTCGACCAGCGGGTGCCTGAAGAGATAAACCGGAAAATCGTAGATCATACGGCTGATATCAATCTGACCTACAGCGATATTGCTCGCGAGTACCTGCTTGCCGAGGGGTTGCCTGCAGACCGGATTATCAAGACCGGCAGCCCGATGTTCGAGGTGCTTACGCACTATCGTGAAAAGATAGACCGCTCGGACGTACTTGAACGGTTAGGGCTCGATGTCGGCGAGTTTTTTGTTGTGAGCGCCCATCGGGAGGAGAACATCGAATCGGACAGGAATTTCCTCAGGCTGGTTTCCATTCTCAACACGATTGCCGAAGAGTACGGTAAACCGGTGATCGTGTCAACCCATCCGAGAACACGCAAGCGGATCGACGGGAGCGGCGTAACGTTCAATGATCGGGTGCAATTGCTGAAGCCGTTGGGATTTTCGGATTATGTGCACCTGCAGATGCATGCGAAGGCGGTGTTGTCCGATAGCGGTACCATTACCGAAGAGTCGTCGATTCTGAATTTTCCTGCGCTCAATATCCGCGAGGCTCATGAACGGCCGGAGGGGATGGAGGAGGCTTCGGTGATGATGGTCGGGCTCGAGGTCGATCGCGTAATGCAGGCGCTTGGAATTCTTGAAAGCCAGTTGCGAGGTGAACAGCGGAACCTCCGTCAGGTTGCGGATTACTCAATTCCCAATGTTTCGGATAAGGTGGTGAGGATCATTCACAGCTATACTGATTATGTGAATCGGGTGGTATGGAGGAGATAATAAATGAAATTATTAAAAAGTCTATGTCATTGAGTGCGAATACTGAAGAAGATATTATTATAATAAGTGCAGTATTTCCGCCTGAGCCTCAAGTTTCAGCTCGAATGAGTTGGGATTTGGCAAATTATCTTGTTGCTCAAGGGTTTGCCGTGACGGTATTGTGCCCCCAGCCTTCTCGGCCTTTGAATGCAAATTACTCAAAATATTATGACAAAGTGAGTGTTGTATCCTATGAAAACAATATAAAGGTTGTCCGACTATCTTCGTTTACTTCCCCTGAATCTCGAATGCTACCAAGAATGTGGGAAAGTATCAGTTTTGGTGTGGAGGTGGTAAAGTATATATCTGTACAAAATCCGAAACCTGCTCTTCTCTATGTTAATTCATGGCCGTTATTTTCCCAGATAATGATTGCAGGATTAGCTAGAAAAAATGCTGTACCGATTGTTCTGCAAGTAATGGATATATATCCTGAAACTCTTACTAATAAACTCCCTGTTTATATAAGACCTGTTGTTTATACACCATTGAAGTGGCTTGATAATTGGATTGCCAGATCAGCCACTACTGTTGCAGTCATTTCAGAAAATACTCGTTATTCGTATAGTAAAACTCGTGGAATTAATATTGATAATGTTGTTACTATTCCAACTTGGCAGGATGAAGCTGCATTTATAAATATTCCTCCACGTTCAGAATGTTGTCGAAAATATGGGATATCTCAAGATCCATTTACCTTTCTATTCCTTGGAAATATTGGCCCTATTGCAGGTGTCGATTTTTTAATTCGTGCTTTTACAGAAGCAGGAATCAATAATTCTCAATTATTAATCGTCGGTGATGGATCGGCTAAGTCAGAATGTGTAAAGCTTGTAAATGAGCTGAATCTAAAAACAGTGCATTTTGTCTCTGATCCTGATGTTACTAATGTGCCGGTATTGCAAGGTATGGCGAATGTTTGTGTACTCCCAATGAAAAAGGGAGCCTCAATGAGCTCTATCCCGTCGAAATTCCCATCATATCTCTTTTCATCCAAGCCGGTTATTGCGACAGTAGATCATGCAAGCGACACAGCAGCTTGTATTCGTCAGGCGGAGTGTGGATGGGTTGGTGATGCTGAAAATTTGGTCTGGTTAGCAAAAACAATGAGAGACGTTTCAGAAATGTCTCTTGATCAGCTTGAAACCATTGGGCAACGAGGGAAAAAATTTGGGTTGACCCAATTTTCAAAATCATCAGGTGTGGTTAAACTTGCTGAAACAGTAATGCAAGCTGCGAGTGTTAGCGTATGATTCGAAAAGTAGAAACAAGAGATGTTAATCAAGTCGTTGCAGTTCATCTCTCCAGCTTTTCTGGTTTTTTTCTTTCCTCTCTTGGCCCAAAGTTTCTTGCGTTATTTTATTCCGGGATCATTTCTGCTCCTGAAGGGATAGCATTTGTCTATCAGAATGAGCAAGGTACCCCTGCTGGTTTTGTTGCAGGATCTTCAAATCCTGGCGGCTTTTATTCACGTCTTCTAAAGCAGAGCTGGTTTAAATTTGCCATGGCGGCTGTGATGCCTGTTTTGAGAAAGCCGTCAGTTATCTTGAGAGTAGCAAGAGCTGTTTTTCATCCTGCTGCAAATCCTGTTGGTCGTGATGTTGCCGGGCTTTTTTCGATAGGCGTATTGCCTGAATTGCAAGGTAGCGGTGCGGGGAAAAAACTTGTGCAAGCGTTTCTTGATGAAGTGAGACGACGGGGTTGCAAGAGGGTATTTCTTACGACTGATTGTGATCATAATGATGCAGTCAATGCCTTTTACAAGAAGCTTGGTTTTTCTATTGAGCGTCAGTTTGTGACCCCTGAAGGTCGCCGAATGAATGAATACTGGATAACTCTATCTGAAAAAAATACATGACATCTTTTCTTCCGTTTGCTTTACCTGATATTGGTGATGAAGAAATAAATGAAGTTCTTGATTCTCTTCGTTCTGGTTGGCTGACAACTGGTCAGAAGACTAAGCGCTTTGAGGAGGATTTTGCGGCATTTGTCGGGGATGACTTTGACGCTATAGCAGTTAATTCAGCAACTGCAGGGTTGCATCTTGCTCTTGAGGCTTTAGGAATTGGCCCTGGAGATGAAGTGATAACGACAACCTATACATTTACTGCTACGGCTGAAGTAGTACGCTATCTCGGTGCGGATCCCGTATTTGTTGATATTGATCCTGATACGTTTAATATTGATCCAATAAAGATCGATGCTGCAATTACTCCTCGCACCAAAGCGATTATTCCAGTACATTTTGCCGGTTTATCCTGTGATATGGATGCAATCCTGGCAATTGCCGGGAAGCATGGGTTGAAAGTAGTTGAGGATGCGGCTCATGCCTTGCCGACAACATCTCGAGGGCGTTTGATTGGATCCCTGGGTAGTGATGCAACAGTTTACAGCTTTTATGCAACCAAGACCATCACGACAGGAGAAGGCGGTATGATAGTTACTCGTGACCCTGAAGTTGCAAAACGTTGTCGTATCATGAGGTTGCATGGTATCAGTCGTGATGCTTTTGATCGTTACACATCAACCAAACCGTCCTGGCATTATGAGGTTGTGGCTCCAGGGTGCAAGTATAATATGACGGATATTGCTGCTTCTCTTGGAATACATCAATTGAAGAAGGCCGGGAGCTTTCAGAAAAAACGTAAAGAGATGGCCATGTGTTATGATGAGGCTTTTTGTGAACTCCCTCTTATGCTTCCCCCTAAAGCAATTTCTGGTGATATTCATGCATGGCACCTTTATGTGATCCGTTTAACTGATGATGCCCGGGTTCTTCGTGACAGGTTCATTGAGTTGATGGCTGAAAAAGGGGTAGGATGCAGTGTTCATTTTATACCGCTTCATCTCCATCCTTATTGGCGCGACAGGTATAATTTGCAGTCAACAGATTTTCCTCAGGCACTCCATGCGTATGAACGGGCGGTGAGTTTACCGATCTATACCCGAATGAATGAGCGTGATCAAGCAAGAGTAGTCAGTGCTGTCAAAGAAATTCTATCATGAATATCAGTAACAGGTCTCGTATTCTTTTCTTGCCCTAATCGTATTCTTATCCTATTTATATTTATGATGAAGCAGAATAATTCGTTTCGATTTGCGTGGTTAGGATTTCATTTTGAAGGCTTGCCTGCTCTTCAGCGATTAGTATCGGAAAATCAAATTCCTCAGGCGATTATTACGCTTACCAGAGAACGTATGGCTAAGCGAAGCGGGGGTGTGGACCTGGAAGCATTTGGTATAGCACACGGAATTCCGGTTTATCATATTGAAAATGTCAATGATGATCATGTTGTTGAGTTATTAAAATCATTGAACCTTGATGTGCTATTTGTTATTGGCTGGAGCCAGATTGTACGGTCACCGGCGCTTTCAACAGTTCGAATCGGAATGATTGGTGCTCACGCATCCCTTTTGCCTCATAATCGGGGTAGCGCGCCAATCAACTGGGCAATCATTAAAGGTGAATCGTATACAGGGAATAGCTTGATATGGCTTGCTGATTCGGTTGACGCTGGAGACATTATCGATCAGAAAAGTTTTAAAATATCTCCCTATGATACTTGCGAAACTCTTTATTGTGAGGTGGCGAAGTCAAATGCAGAAATGATCTCAAACGTAATTCCTCGTCTTGAAAAAGGTGAAATGCCCTGCATTAAGCAAGAACTTACGAGTGAGGAAATACTGCCTCGCAGACGACCATCGGATGGTGTTGTTGATTGGTCAGGGAGTGCTTTGCAAGTCTATAACTTTATTCGAGCGTTGAGTCGCCCTTATCCAGGGGCTTTTTCTTATATGGATGGAAAATGTTTAAGAATTTGGAGAAGTTCTCTTCTTCCCGGTAATCCTTATTCGGAAGCACAAGCAGGTAGCGTAATTGGCCCGGTATTTTCTCCGGATGAAGCCTCTTGCGGCTTAGTTGTTGCATGTAGAGATGGAGCTATTCTTATTCATGAAGTTGAGGATGAAGAAGGCGTTGTTATTTATGGGCGATCTGTTTCAGAATTAGATTGGGTTGGTAGAAATTGGGAAAACAAAAAAAATGAATAAAAGTGTTTTAATTATTGCTGCGCATCCTGATGATGAAATTCTTGGTTGCGGAGGTACGGCAGCTTTACATGCGCGTGATGGCGATGATGTACACTCGATTATTGTTTGTGAGGGTGAGTCGCTTCGTTATGGAAATGTTCCGGTTGGTCAGCTTGAACAGGCTAATGCTGCGGCCAGGCACTTGAATGTGAAAAAAGTGCATTGGTTGGGATTTCGTGATCAACATCTTGACACTCACACGTTGATTGATATAGTAACACCTTTAGAGCATGTCGTTGATGAGATCCAGCCTTCTATTGTCTATTGTCAGTTTGGTGGCGATATTAATCGGGATCATCAGATATTGTTTCAGGCTGCTCTTGTCGCTTTACGACCGACAAGAGCTTTTCTTCGAAGTATTTATGCCTTTGACACGGCAAGCAGTACAGAGTGGGGCTATCCTCGGAGTTTTATACCGGATACGTGGATAGACATTAGTGAAACGCTGGATCAAAAATTAGAGGCACTCTCTTGTTATACCAGTGAACTTCGTGAATATCCTCATCCACGTTCAACGGATGGGCTTCGTGGACGTGCTGCTGGCTGGGGCACTCAATGCTGTATGAAATCGGCAGAAGTATTTATGACCATCAGAAGCGTCTATAGAAATGGCAACACGCCTGTTTGATATTGTTGCTTCGTTGATAGCTTTGATTGTGCTATCACCAGTCTTGATTTTTGTCACTTTAGGGATATGGATTACTGATGGTTTGCCTGTTTTTTACAGAGCAAAACGTATCGGTTTGGGAGGTCATTCTTTTACTATGCACAAGTTCCGTACCATGCGGATTAATCATGGGGCGTTACAGAGTGCAATTACGAGCGCTAACGATAGTCGGGTTTTCCTGTTTGGTTCTTTGCTTCGAAAGAGTAAAATTGATGAATTGCCTCAACTGATAGATGTGTTAAGAGGAAAAATGGCTGTGGTTGGCCCGAGACCGGAAGATGCGGATATTGTAGCACAACATTATGGTGAAATAGGCCATGAGACCCTTCTGGTTAAACCTGGATTAGCAAGTCCTGGAAGTATATTCAACTATACACATGGTGAAAAAATGCTTGATGATGCGAATCCTGAGAGTTCTTATATAAAAAATCTGCTTCCGATTAAACTTGAGTTGGATTGCGTTTATGTGCGGCATCGCTCCTTCTTGTACGATATAAGTATAATCTTCCGTACTGTTTGGGTGATTATTTCGATAGTATTTGGAAGAAAGGAGTTTTCTCTCCCGCCAGAGTACAAATTTATTTCGAAGGGATAGAAATTGTAACAATTAAGAATGTCTGTGGGGCTTTGGTCGGTGGGTAACATAACTCAAGAGAAGAGTTTTGCCCACGAATTGGAATGAAGCGGAAGAGTTGCCCATGAATTACACGAATTTGCACGAATTAGCGATTGGGGAAGATCGTTTTACGGGTTACGTGGGAAGTATTAGGTTAAGTGCGTAAACGGCTGGTTAGCAATTCAGCTATCAAACTCGATCTTCTGTCAACGAATGGAACTTGCGGTGGGTTATTGGTTCGGCTTTGCTGATCCGGTAATCTGCTGCTTTTTTTATTTGAGTGCGGGATGGTCTTATCCTGTGAATCATATATAAAATAATAGGTTATGTGCGGAATTGTTGGATATATCGGTAAGCGGGATGCGGCTCCGTTGCTTTTGCATGGGTTGAAGCGGCTTGAGTATCGGGGGTATGATTCTGCTGGTATTGCGGTGATCGGTGAAGAACGTGTTAAGGAGAAAGAGGAAGATCGTGCAGAGCCTGATGTGTCTGGTGGGGATGGGATTCGGGTTGTGAAGCGGAAGGGGAATGTTGCGGCTCTTGCTGAGGCGATTG
>JAFLLC010000111.1 GCA_019162745.1 Deltaproteobacteria bacterium
ACTGGTCACAGCATTCTCCTTGTTCATAATTGTGAGAGTGGAGGGAGCGTTTTCGCTTTCCTCCACGGCTGCCATTCTTGCAACGTGATCAGAATGCTTCTCGAAGCCTTCGCTGGTGCGTGATACTCCAGAGACCTTCCAGGGCTTACACATTTTGCAGCCTGCACGCTGGTTTCTGGAACGACCTCGTTTGTGATGCATTCCATTCCTCACTTTCTGAAATACGTCTTTTTCCATCTGTTGATTGCTTTTTGGATAGTGCCCCCATAAGGATTTTCCCAGTCCCTGCAAAGGTTCTCACAGCGATAAATCCAGCGACCCCACCGCTCAAGATGCTCATTAATGGTGGTTCTATCCACAACGTCATGAATATCCCAGGTCTCGTACAACTTCCGGTACGCGTTACCGCTGGATATGTTCCCTTTGTACCTGCGAACCTTTCTGTTTGCAAAACACTTCCCGATTCTACCACGGACCGGCGCATATTTGAGCACCGGGTGCTTCTTGAAACTTCGAGCCATTTATCTGGCCTCCTTGTCGGAGAACCTCAAGGGTTCTCACTTACAAAAAGGCGTCATCATAAAAATACATGATATCTCCTTTACGTGAAAAAATGGCGCAAGGGGTCGGTATTTAACCGACTGCCTGTGAATTTTCAATCCACCGCTCTACCATTTGAGCTACCCTTGCATTTTGGCGGAAGATAAAGGAATCGAACCCTCACGTTTTACCGTGGCTCCAGTATTCAAGACTGTTTGTCCCCATGAACACTATCTTCCAAATTTGGCGAAGCGACCTGGATTTGAACCAGGGTTTGCGGCTTTGGAGACCGCCGTGCTGGGCCACTGCACTATCACCTCTAGTATCATATTACGGGCTGGGAGCGGGTATCGGTGCCGCCCCGATCTGGCTGGGGATATGAACCCCTGCTGTTCACTGGAACACCCGCATCATTTGATTGAGAGGGGAGTCCGCTAAGATGTTTCATCTACAGCGGGCTAACCCATCTCTAATCCAGGCGAGGCATGCTCTGGGCCTCCTTTGATGCATCCGCGCAACCTGAATTAATTTGTAATTGACCATAAATGGCGGAGAGTGAGGGACTTGAATCCCCAGAGCTTTTGGCCCGGATTGTTTAGCAAACAATTTCCCTACCGTTAGGCCAACTCTCCGTATGTACTGGTGGGGCACCCAGGATTCGAACCTGGAAGACTTGCGCCTGATCACGGGTTACAGTCGTGCAGTTTAGCCGATTCACCCAACGCCCCAAAATATGTATTCAAATGAAAAGTATTATTTATCAGCAACATATAAAAAAACCCCCTAATCATCTGACTAGAGGGTGTTTGAACGGCACTCTTCTCAGGATGATTAACTATGTATTGGACTTCCGCCTATATATTGGCTGGCATTAAATCGATACAGTAACAATGTGGATGTACTGGTCTCCGCGTGGAGTGCACATTCTGATAATGCTTTATGCCAGGAACGTGAAAATAGTGGTCTTAAAATCATTTGAAAGTTTTTCCCCTTCTTTGATATTTGTTCAGTTTGCGGAGGGATCTGCCCCTCCAGCATTCTGCACACATAATTCAGTTGTCTTACTTATCAGGCTTACTTTGACTCTGTTACTCTATAAACGAAAAAACCCGGCCATCTCAAATGAGGGTCGGGTTTCATGAACACATAAAAATGCGTTGCTAATCCTTACCTCACGATATAATCCTCTTTTGAGGAATACTCTGTAACTACAAAAATGCCATTATCCCAACTCTCGCTGCTAAAATTGTGCATACCGCCGCACAGTGGCTGTGCGAAGGATGATTTTATCGGATATGTGGCGTTCATTGATTGCATATAGCCGCTCTCAAAATATGATATTGCACCTTAATACAGATATAATTTGATAGTGTCAACAAAAAGTTTAATAAAAAGTTTTTGCTGCATCAGAAATTATGAGTCACATGAATTGCATTCAAGCAGAATTCCATCAATGCTTACTTTCAAATTTCACATTGGCACCCGCTATTGCTTGACAGGCTTATGTACAAGGTATTCGTATTCTTCATCATGATGCTCAAGCCAGTGAAGAACTTCGTCATCGTCCATTTTAGCAGATAGGTTTGTGTACGTTTTGCGGAAACGTTTTATCAGATTTGTATTTTCCATTTCAAACCTCCATCTTTAGAATAGCAGCAATGTTTCGAGAAGCAGTTCGTACATTTACGGCCGTATTTGTTAAGGCTTCCTCCATTGTACAAACCTGGCTGATTACACTGAAGACGGCGTCAAAGCCGTGGCCATGAACCACGGCTGCATCGCTTGACAGGCAGCCGGCAATGCCGATGACCGGTTTTCCATACCGTTTGGCCATGCATGCTACACCAATCGGCGTTTTGCCATGTATGGTCTGACTGTCAATGCGTCCCTCTCCGGTAATCACCAGATCGGTATGCTTCACGATAGCCTCAAACCCGACGGCTTCCATGATGATTTCAATACCGGGCAGTAACTGTGCCCCCAAGAATGCAAGTAAGGCAGCGCCCATACCGCCTGCTGCCCCCGCGCCCGGCACTGACTCCACCTGCACACCCATGTCCCGATGAATTATGCTGGCATAGCGGATAAGATTTGCGTCCAGGGCTGCCACCATCTCCGGCGTAGCGCCTTTCTGCGGACCAAAGACAGCACTAGCCCCTTTCGGGCCTGTTAACGGATTGTTAACATCGCAGGCTGCTTCAATCCGGCACGATCTCAGACGCGGGTCCATACTACTGATATCAATGTGCTCCAGATTCATCAGCTCACCACCGCCAAATCCGATCTCACATCCGTTAAGATCCAGTAGTTTTACCCCGAGAGCCTGAAGCATTCCGGCTCCCCCGTCGTTGGTCGCACTACCGCCGATACCGATGATTATGTGGTTGACACCCATATCGAGGGCTGCCTTTACCAACTCTCCGGTACCATAGGAAGTTGTTTTCAATGGATTGCGTAGATGGATGGCAACCAAGGCAAGGCCACTGGCAGCTGCCATTTCGATAATAGCTGATTTACCATCACCGGTCAGACCATAGAAAGCGGTGACCGGTTCACCCAGGGGACCTGTCACATCCACCTCTCTACGTGTGCCTCCGGTGGCGTCAACCATTGCTGCAACGGTACCTTCGCCACCATCAGCCATGGGCAGCTTGAAGTAATCCGCATCCGGGAATATCTCGCGAAAGCCTGCTTCGATCTCTGTTGCCACTTCAAGTGCGGTCAAGCTTTCTTTGAACGAATCAGGAGCAATGACTATCCGCATGGGCACAACCTTTCGATTACCGTTTTATTTCACGAACGTTCCATGCCGATACTCGTAAAAGGCAATTTTCAGCTCCTCCTGGGTGTTCATAACAACTGGGCCGTACCAGGCCACCGGTTCGCCCAAAGGTTTCCCGGAAACAAAAAGGAAGCGCACCGGCATATCTGTCGTTGTTATCTCGATCGCTTCGCCTGCATGTTCAAACAGTACGACGGTTTCTGCCACGCAGAGGCAGTGATGCTCAGTATCCGATCAGCCGTGACCGACCATTTCATATGCACAGGCATCCCGCTGATCATCAAAATACCCTTCTCCGGACAAGATGTAGGCGAAGGCGGTATGCCCGTTCGGCAGCGAGTGAGAAAATAGTGTCCCGGCTGGCACGCTGATATCAAGCATTTCCGGTTCAATGACAATATCTCCCACCGGTCCCTGTACGCCTGCCACCTCTCCGGCAATGATTTTGACCATGACACCATTATCAAGCGTTACGTTCGGAATTTCATTCGCCTTGATGTCGCGGTAACGAGGCGTCATCATCTTCTGGGAGGCCGGAAGATTGGCCCAAAACTGGAATCCCCACATAGTGCCGCTCGGGCTTACCTGGGGCATTTCCTGATGGATAATGCCGCTTCCGGCGGTCATCCACTGCACATCACCGGCACCGATAGCCCCCTTGTTGCCCATGCTGTCACCATGTTCAACAAGCCCCTCCAGGACATAGGTAATCGTCTCGATACCCCGATGAGGATGCCAGGGAAATCCGGCCAGATATTCGTCCGGATTGGAAGTATGGAAATCATCCAGCATCAGGAATGGGTCGAACAGGGGAACCTGGGAATACCCGAAGGCCCGTTTCAGATGGACACCCGCACCTTCGATGGTGGGGAGGCTTTTGAATATTTTTGAAATTCGGCGTGTGGTCATGCTTGATCACCCTTCTGTTGTGTAGGCGGCAGTGCCACTGCCGCAATAATTTGCTCTATGTGCGCTTCGATCTGGTCATGAGCCGAAAGTTTGGTCAGCCATGCCGCCGGAATAGCCTCAATTCCGAGATATGCTCCGAGCCAGGCACCAATCATGGCAGCTCTTCCGGCACTATCACCACCGGCGTTTGCAGTAGCTGTTAAAGCTTCTGCAAAATCATTCGAACTGGTAAGCATTGTATGCAGAGCCGCAGTAAAACTTGAGGGGAGCGGACAGGATTGCCCGAAAAGCATGGTTGCATCATGCACGGAAAGTGTCCGGGATGCGCTGGCTAATTCTATCCGTTCTACGACTTCAGAATACTCACTATCGGATGCTCGTATGATGCTAATTGTTTCTGCCATGGCCGCTTCTGGGGAGCTGCCGTTGATCAGAGCCCGCAGTATCAAGGCCGTTGCGTGTGAGTAAGCGATGGCTCGCTGGTTGTTCTGACATACCCGGGTTACCTTTGCTATCGTGCCAGGCAGGTCATCGTCATTCAGATGTGATACCACTATCGGGGCAAGATGGGTAACCGTAGCAGGTTGGTCATCATCAGCCCCTTGTTGGAAATCAAAGGGAGTGGTTGGATTGTTGTCGTGATAGGCACGATAATTGGCGATCATGCCCTTGGTGGCATGGTCGCGGTAGCCGGTGTAGGAGTCATCGGTCATGAGCTTGATCAGCTGCGATCCAAAGTCGTATGCATCGAAATGCCCGCATCGGGCAACTGACTCCAGAACAAGCAGGGCGGCATCCCCGTAATGAGTAAAGTCACCGGATTGCTTACCATCATGGTAGTGTCCGGAAAACGGGGCCTCGAAACCTTTAATTCCCCCCGGAAATCGTGTCGCTACTTCATCCAGATTATAAATCCAGTGGCTTCCCAAGCAGAACGCATCACCAATGAGGCTCCCCCATAAAGCCCCCCGCATTCGATCTTTACATGAAACAAACTTTTCTTCAAATTTGATTGTCATAATATTTCCCCTTTCCTCATTGTCTGCCTCGACGCTGCCTTCCGTCAAGGGGCTTTCAATTTTCCTTGATCAGAAATAGTCGCCACGTTAAGCATGAACCAGCCGTTCCGGGCATTTTATTGGGGGTGCTTACTTTACTAAGAGGGAGTATAATTATCATCGGCCGTTGAACGAGGCCGCATGGGTAATTAAATCTGAATAAGAGGGAGAATAGCGATGCCGAAAGTAGTCCGATTTTATGAAACAGGTGGACCCGAAGTACTCAAAATAGAGGAGTTACCACTTATGGAGCCGGGTGTGGGCGAGGTTCGTCTCAAAGTTGAAGCGATTGGCCTGAATCGGGCAGAAGTAATGTTCCGACAGGGGCAATATCTGGAAAATCCGACATTCCCATCTCGACTCGGCTATGAAGCTGCGGGGGTTGTAGATGCAATCGGTCCTGGTACTGTCGGCGTTAAAATCGGCGACCGGGTAAGCACCATTCCTTCATTTTCAATTGGTACCTATGGCGTCTACGGAGAAAGCGCCGTTGTGCCAGCCTATGCTGCAGCCCATTATCCCGAGAAATTATCCCCGGTTGAAGGGGCCGCGATCTGGATGCAGTATCTGACCGCATTCGGGGCGCTTATCGAATTCGGAAAATTACAGAAAGATGACACTGTATTGATCACTGCGGCGAGCAGCAGCGTCGGATTAGCCGCAATCCAAATCGCAAAGTCAGTCGGAGCTACCGCCATTGCCATTACCCGCGGCGCCGATAAGAAATCCTTTCTCATGGAAGCCGGGACGGATCACGTTATAGCGACTGACGAACAGGATCTGGTTGAAAGCGTAATGGCCATTACATTAGGAAAAGGTGCTGAAATGGCATTTGACCCTATTGCCGGAGCAATGTTAGGAGATCTTACCGGTGCAGCAGCTCCCGGTGCAACAATCTTTGAATATGGTGCATTGTCGTCGGCACCGACCACATTTCCCCTGTTTGCAGCGCTGGCCAAGGGCTTGACTGTGCGCGGGTACACCCTGTTTGAGATCGCCAAAAATGCAGAAAGTCTTGCCCGTGGCAAACAATTTATCTACAACGGACTTGAGAATGGGGTATTGAAGCCGGTTATCGATCGAGTATTTCCTTTAGAAAGTATTGTTGAAGCCCACAGGTACATGGAATCCAACCGGCAAAAAGGCAAAATTGTGGTACAAGTCTGAAAAAAGAAACCAGCTCTTGACCTTCTCCTGATTGAGACTTCTGCGCAGGTGCTGATACATTGACAGCATAGCCGAATGTGGCGTATATAAGCGGCATGGAATGAGTACGTATTTCTATCATGAGGCTCTGGAAATAGGAGTTACACTCCGACAAATCCAGGGTCTTTTATTATATCTGCATTTGCAAAAACAGCAGTTCTTCTTAATGATAATGTCGTGTCATCAAATTCCATATTTCAAGTAATGACGGGAGACAAGTCAAGGTATCAGTGGACACCCAAGGATTCAGAACTAAGGGCTTTTACATCATCACCACCTTGCTTGATGCGATAAAATATCCGGCGACGGAACTGGCCGGGCTTTACTTCAAGCGTTGGGATGTCGAGCTGTTTTTTCGCGACATCAAGACGACCATGGGGATGGACATCCTGCGGTGTCAAACGCCTGAAATGATACGAAAAGATATTCTGATGTACTTTATCGCCTACAACTGCGTGCGTAGTCTGATGTACGAGGCTGCAGAAGAAGCGGATCTTGAAGTTCGCGTTGTGAGCTTCAAAGGGAGCTTGCAAGCACTTCGTAACTGGGAACCCCATTTAAACCAGGCAAAGATCAGCCAGGCAGAGCGTTTCAGGCTGATTAGTGACTTGTATGATGCAATGACTAACACTCCGATCAGGCAACGACCGGGGCGAAGTGAACCTCGTTGCATTAAGCGACGACCCAAAAGTTATCAGCTGTTGACAGCGCCGAGACATGAAATGAAAGAGATCCCACACCGGAGTAAATATAGTGTTGCAAACACTTAAACTAGTGCCATTCGTGTCAACTTTAGTCATGGTTTACATCAGAGGCGTTACGATTGCGCGACATGTCATAAAAATACAAACGGCGGATCAATCTCGGGGTTCGGAAAGGATTGGGCTCACAAGACATGCAAGGGGTGTCATTCAGACAGGGCAGAAGGGCCAACCTCATGCAAGGGTTGTCACAAATAAAGTGATACCTTCAAAGTAAAGCGAAGGAGCCCAAACCGGCTCCTTCGCTTTACTACATGAAATTTCCTAAGCTGCTTTTCGTTGTATTTTGAGTACCGACAACGCCTTCGGATCGTGAGCGAGCAAAGCAAGAGCACTGCTAGCGGCACGGCTAGGCAATAAATCACCACTTTCGTACTTTTGAAAAGCACGCGGCCCACCACCAATCATAAGGCCTGCTGCTTCCTGTGAGAGATGGAGTTTTTTGCGAATGCCTCGAATTTCTTCAGGCTCAAGCAAACCCTCGCTTCGGGCTTTAAGGCGATTCAGCATTCGGTCGGAAACTTTCATATCTTCGCCAGTATGGATACTTTCCTCTGATTGGTCACAATACCAGCCAGGCATATCAAAAGTAATGCTCTCGCCTTTGTAGGTAAGAGTCATGGGACGCACCCCACGATACATTGGTGCGCCAGTTTCAGGACAAACAGGATTAGTCATTGTTTTTCTCCTTAAATGACAGCAGCAAAAACTCAGAAATGGCATCGGCTGTAAACTTCACATAAAGCAAACCCACCGGAGACGAGACGTGATACACGTCCTGCCACAAACGGGAGTCGGCATAAGCTGTCATAGATTTATAGAAATGTCCTCGTTGCATCGTCTGGATTGTATTTACTATTTCTGCACGTCCACACCCAATCGAGGCAGCACTACGAAGTGCTGAACCTGTAACAGCAAGCCTTTCGACGCTGGTAAAAGTGGCCTTAAAAGCATCGAGATCGTATGTAGGTTTTCGTTTTTCAGTCATATCAGCTTATTTACACCATAGTGGTGTAAAACGCAACGAATTTAGCAAACGGATTTTTTAACCCGAAGAACAAAGATCAAGAGGAATTATGAAGAACAGCTACCCAGAGACTACAAAGCGAATTACCAACAAGGCTT
>JAFLLC010000092.1 GCA_019162745.1 Deltaproteobacteria bacterium
CAAAGGTCTGTCTAAGCAGAATCTGTATCTGATTAACTTTGACGTGTCCCTGCCCCTTCGGCATCGTCCAAAGCCCGGTGAGCATTGATGCTGTAACCGCCGCACTTGTAGAGTAAATATTCCAGAGTCCGGGATCCTATCCGTTCCTTGCTCCAATCTATCTGGGCCAAAGAGCACGCCCAGGGTATCGTCGTAAAGATCGGGTATCTGTCTTCGACAAATTTCCGGTCAAATGCCGAGTTGTGGGCAATGACCAGGGTCGCCTTATCAGCAAGCTCCTTCACCTGTTCATTATCAAAACTCTGGCCGGCAACCATATCATCGGTAATCCCGGTAATCTCGGTGATCTCTGGCGGGAGTGGACGCCCTGGATCTTCAAAACCATTATACCGGTCAGTAATGCGAATGATCTCCCCTGTGATCAGGTTATATTCAAAGGCAACGATTCCCAGCTCGATGATTTTGTCTTCGCTATGATTCAAGCCGGTGGTCTCAGTATCAAGACACAAACCGATCTTTGATCCTTGTATAGATTTGTTGGTGAAGCGGGAGTCCCGTTCCAGATTCAACTTGCGGACAACCGTAAATTCACCGGTTGCATGCAGAGCGGTTATGGCGATCTCTGCTTCAAGGGCATTAAGTGGCTCTTGCCGGTAATCTCTCTTGTATGATTTCTTCATCTATTTTTCTACGACCTTATATTTTCTTGGGCTGCTTCGCTTCTGGTTCAGCTTGCTGTTGAGGATCTGTGCATACTTGCGTTCAGCATCAGGCAGATTACGCCGGAACCAGGTTTCTTTTTGTCTGCTGAGTCCGCGTGAGGAACCGGAGTGTTTTTCAATCAGAAAACCGCTCGGTGTAACTACCAGGTACAATTCGTACCAGGCTCCGAAGGTGCTTTCTGCTTCCAGGCGGATTCTCTGTAGAACATGTTCACCACTGCCAAGATCCAGCGGCAGGGATATCTGCTGAAAATCACTATTTTCTTCAACTTGGACGGCTTGTGCCATCTTCACTCCCCCTCATTGCTTCCAGCAGCAGCATACGAGCCATATCCACAATCTTCAGCCCCCGCTTCTCCGCTTCAACCGTAAGCCATTCCTCTAGTTGTGCAGGTATCCTCATAGCAGGTATCCGGCTCGGCATAGCATTCGGTTTGCGCCACCCGAGCTGCCGCCCGCGGGGTTTCTTTTCCGGTTGGTCTGACATGAGACTAGCGTCGATTCCAGGCGGCCGCGAATCGTTCGGCAACGGTTGCTTCTTGAAACACACCAGCCACAAAATCCGTGTCATCAAACAATACTGTACTGCCACCACCAATCGCAGGCATCACGCAGACAGAGGCACCCATAGCGACAAGCCGGTGGGCCTCATCACGCTGAGCAAACGGAATACACTCAAACCAGTTTGGTGTGGCGATAGCCGGAGCCTTCATGGTCTCTTCAAAACGTTCCATCCAGGTCATACTGTATCCCCCTTTAGCAAGGAAGATACTCTTGCGCTTTTATTTGTCAATATATAAATAAATATTATGACATATATAATGCTACTTGGCTGTTGGAATAGCTGGAAAAAGAAATGATCAAAAGGTAGTATGGCGTCATCTTGATCACGGAGGGGGGAATAATGACCAAAGCAGACATCTTTGAAAAGGTACAAGAAAGCATCGGTATTACAAGAAAAGAATCTGCCGAGATGGTAGAAGCTGTGTTCGCAATTATAAAAAGCACTCTTGAATCCGGCGAAAATCTGAAAATATCCGGTTTTGGCAGTTTCATTGTAAAACAGAAGGCTGATCGACGTGGCCGCAACCCACAGACAGGCGAGGCGATCACCATTGAAGCAAGGCGGATATTAACATTTAAGCCAAGTGACCTTTTAAAGGATCAGATTAACAGAGAACTTAACGTTTGAAAAACAGATACCTATCTATATAAATACCGTATGGAAAGAGGTCAACGGGGGTGTAAAATCGTTTGTGTAAATGGAAAAATCGGTAAAACTCAAACAAAAGGAGAGACCGATGGCCACCACAGACGAACTGCTCGACATTTTGATGAAGAACTACAAGAAGCCCGAAGATTTGATTGGAGAGAACGGGCTACTGAAACAACTGACCAAGAGGCTGTTAGAACGGGCAATGCAAGCCGAGCTGACTGAACATCTTGGTTATGAGAAACACTCGCCCAGCGGCAAGAACAGTGGCAATTCCCGTAACGGTGGTTACAATAAAACCATCACTGGTGAGTTTGGCAACCTCGATATTACTACCCCTCGTAACCGCAATTCAACATTTAAACCGGTCATCCTACCAAAAGGCGAAACCCGCTTTACTGGCTTTGATGACAAGATAATATCCATGTATGCCCGTGGCATGACTACACGTGACATTTAGGGGCATCTGCAGGAGATTTACGGTATAGATGTATCACCCTCCCTCATTTCCCAGGTTACCGATGCAATCAGTGAAGAGGTAATCCTTTGGCAGAACCGACCACTGGACGACGTCTACCCCATCGTCTATCTTGATGCAATCCGGATCAAGGTGCGCCACGACAGCAGGGTCATCAACAAGGCAGTCTACCTTGCAATCGGCGTCAATATGGATGGCATCAAAGAAGTCCTCGGCGTGTGGACTTCCGAAAACGAGGGCGCCAAGTTCTGGCTCCAGGTTGTTACCGAATTGAAGAACCGTGGCGTTAAAGAAATCTTCATCGCCTGCGTGGATGGACTCAAAGGTTTTCCCGAGGCAATAGAGGCTATCTTTCCCAAAACCCAAATTCAACTCTGCATCGTTCATATGGTACGGCACAGCCTAAACTACGTATCCTGGAAACAGCGCAAAGAAGTAGCTGCCGATCTCAAAACTATCTACCAAGCCACGACAGTCGAACTGGCTGAGAAAAACCTCGAAGCCTTTGCCGCCAAGTGGGATGCCAGTCATCCGAGCATAGCAAAATCATGGAGAAACAACTGGGAGCGGATCATTCCGCTGTTCTCCTATCCAACAGATATTCGTAAAGCGATTTACACCACCAACGCCATTGAATCCCTGAATATGTCACTTCGTAAGGTTACCAAGAACCGAGGACATTTTCCCAGTGACGAAGCAATGTTCAAGTTGCTGTATTTGGCTTTAAAGAACATTGCTAAAAAATGGACCATGCCAATCAGAGATTGGAAGTCAGCACTAAATCAATTCAGCATCATATTTGAAGAGAGGATGCCACATCATTAGAATATTTGGCGTTGTTTTATGATCAACAGATATTCCGGCGTTTATGATTGAAATTTGCTGGAATAACGGTATAGTTTCACCGATATATTCAGTTCCGGAAAGGTCCCAAGTGGCAATAATCTTGCACAGACAGATCTCCTCCTGACATATACGACTGTCAACAGTTATTCTGATTAATGCCCATATAAACCGGCGTTGCGGTCTTTTCCGTGCGCCGGATTTTTGTAGAGGCGGACTGCGTCTTTATTTCTGCCGGATCAGGGTCTGAGGGGCTTGAGGTTCTACGGCTTGGCAGCACGTTTGACGTAATCATTTCCGATTTTCGGATGCCAGGCATGAACGGCATAGATTTTTTAACATTAGCGCGTGAGATGCAACCACACACACTCCGAATACTCCTGACCGGCCAAACCCCGGAAAAGAACGTTGTCGACTCTCTCAAGTCCGGTGCTGTTTCAACATACATTCCAAAACCATGGGATAATGATCAATTGATTACGCTGGTTAAAAGCTGGATTGCCGATAATAATTTGCAGTAGTTTGCCAGCTGCAAGTTGTATGTACACGGCGGATGTCACTGCCCATCACGGCGTGCCCCTACGAAACGGATTTGGAGGTACTTGCATGATACCTGAACTTTTTACCGGCACTCAAAGCCGATATTTTATCAAGCCTTTTCTGGCGGCACTTGCCGTTCTCTGGCTTGCGCTCTGCTGTGTCCCGTCTGCTGCTGAAGCAAATGGCAGCAAAAAGGTACTGATCCTCCACTCCTACCATCAGGGCTACCTCTGGACGGACATGATCCAGGAGGGATTCTCCCGCACCCTGAACATGCAGTTTCCCAAGGTCGAAATCTATACCGAGTACATGAACACCAAGCGCCAGACCGCCGTTGTCATGTCACCTCAACTGAGGGTGATGTATAGGCACCTCTACAGCAACGTGAAATTCGATGTGATCGTTGCGTCGGACAATAATGCACTCGACTTCCTGCTCACCTATCGGGAAACCCTTTTCCCCGCTGTGCCGGTGGTTTTCTGCGGCATAAATGATTTTTTCAAGTACCACCTTGAGCCTGATCAGAATTATACCGGGGTTCGTGAAGATCTTGACATCGCCCCCACCATTGCTGTCGGACTGAAACTACATCCAGCAACAAAGAAGATTGCTCTCATCACCGATGCCACAGAAACCGGCCTGATCAACCTTGGTCTGGTGCGCAAGGTCACCGGCAAATTCCCTTCCCTGCAATTCATCGAACTGCATGCTTTGACCGCAGCTCAATTAAGCGAAAAGCTGAAACAACTGGAGGACGATACCATCGTCCTTGCACTGGCATTTTTCCGTGATCCGGAGGGTAAAACTTTTTCCGCCCGCGAAAGTATGGAATTTATCCTCGCCGCTTCCAACAGGCCGGTCTACACGGTGTGGGATTTTTACATGACCAGTGGCACTGTGGGGGGCAAGCTGCTGAGCGGCCGCCTGCAGGGGGAGAATGCAGCAAAACTTGTCGGCAGGATTTTGAATGGTGAAAAAGCCGGTGCGATTCCGGTGATTGAAAGCCCTACGGCATATATGTTCGATTATGCCGGTCTGCAAAAGTTCGGCATCAGTGAATCACTGCTTCCCGAAGGATCGCAGGTGACGGGAAAACCGGATACCTTCTACAGCCGCTATGGAAACTACCTCTGGTCAGGCATCGGGCTATTCACCATTCAGGTGGTGATCATAGGACTGCTCTGGTGGAATATAGCACGGCGCCGTCAGGAGGAGTCAGCACGCAGCAAAGCTGAACAGACATCTCGAGAGAGCAACGATATGTTCACCCTGTTCATGCGCCACTCACCGGTATATGTCTTCATAAAGGAGGTCTCGCAAGCCGGGAGTCGCGTCCTGCAGGCCAGCGAAAATTTTGAGGAGATGGTTGGCATAGCCGGTTCTGAAATGATCGGCAAGACCATGGAGGAGTTGTTTCCGCCGGAATTTGCCGCCAAGATCAGCGCCGATGACCGTGCTGTTATAGCAAAGGGTGACGTGCTGAAAATTGATGAGGAGCTGAACGGGCGCAGTTACACCACCATCAAGTTCCCGCTGGTGAAGGGAGATAAGACTTTGTTGGCCGGTTTCACCATCGACATCACCGAGCGCAAGCAGGCTGAGGAAGCGCTGCAGTCCAGTCAGGCGTTCCTCAACAGCATCTTAGAGAACATTCCCAACATGATTTTTGTCAAGGATGCTGGAGAGCTACGATTTGTCATGTTCAACCGGGCTGGAGAGGAACTGCTTGGGATCCCACGAGATGAATTGATCGGCAAGAATGACTACGATTTATTCCCGCTCCACGAAGCCGATTTTTTCACCAGCCGTGATCAAGAAGTACTGACCGGGGGCTCTATTCTCGATATCCCGGAAGAACCGATCGAGACCCGAAAAGGCCCACGGCTGCTCCATACCAAAAAAATAGCGATCCTTGATCCGGTCGGAACGCCCAAGTACCTGGTCGGCATTTCGGAAGACATCACCGACCAGAAGCGGAGTGACGAAGAGCGACAGTCATTGGAGCGCCAGATCCTCCATGCCCAGAAGCTTGAATCCCTCGGCGTGCTCGCCGGCGGCATTGCCCACGACTTCAACAATCTGCTGATGGCGATTATGGGTAACGCCGATCTGGCGTTAATGCGGCTCAATCCAGAATCGCCTGCCGTCGAAAATCTGCACCGCATCGAACAGGCTTCAGCGCGGGCTGCCGATCTGGCCAAGCAGATGCTCGCCTATTCAGGTAAAGGGAAGTTTGTCGTCGAACATCTGGACATGAGCCGACTAGTGGAAGAGATGCTCCATATGCTAGAGGTCTCTATTACCAAGAAGGCGGTACTCCGTTTCAATCTCATGCAGCCGATCCCCTCTGTCGAAGCCGATGCCACCCAGATGCGCCAGATCATCATGAACCTGGTCATAAACGCCTCGGAGGCGATCGGCGACAAAAGTGGCGTTATCGCCATCACCACCGGCTGCATGGACTGTGACCGGAACTACCTGAAGGATGTCTGGCTGGATGAAAACCTGCTGGGCGGCCTGTACGTTTATCTGGAGATTGCCGACAGCGGCTGCGGCATGGACAAAGATACCCTCTCAAAGCTGTTCGACCCCTTCTTCACTACCAAGTTTACCGGCAGAGGTCTCGGCATGGCGGCAGTACTCGGCATCGTCCGGGGTCATAAAGGGGCTATCAAGGTCTACAGTGAGCCGAACAAAGGCACCACCTTCAAAATCCTTCTCCCCGCATCCGACCGGCCGGCGGAACTGTTCAACGGCCATACACACGCTGACGACTGGCAAGGTTCTGGAAAAGTGCTGCTGGTTGATGATGAGGAAACGGTTCGCGGCATTGGCAGAGAAATGCTTCAGGAGTTGGGTTTCACGGTTATTACAGCAGATGACGGCAGAGAAGGGGTATCCGCTTTTAAAGAGAACCCGGATATCGCTTTTGTCATCCTCGATCTGACCATGCCGCACATGGATGGCGAACAGTGCTTCCGCGAACTCAGGCAGCTGAAACCTGACGTCAAGGTGATCATGTCCAGCGGCTACAGTGAGCAGGAGGTCTCCGAGAAGTTCATCGGCAAGGGGCTGGCCGGGTTTATCCAGAAACCGTATAAATTGAGTGTGTTGAAAAAGGCTGTCAGGAATATTTCGTAGGGACACGGTGTGCCGTGCTTTTGTTTGACGATTTGCCAAGGTGCGGGAAGTATTGGTTGGCAACGCATTAAAACCATTTCGGAGATACACCATGAGAAAATATTTTGTATAGACTCTCTGCCTATTACTCGTCCTCATGAGCTACCTCATCCTGTAGGCATGCCGGTTATGAACGGCCATGAACTTTTCTACAGGCTGAAGCAGCTCGATCCAAAGCTGCCGATTATCATCTCCAGTGGTTTCGGTGAAGGCAATATTTCTTCATAAAGACCATCTGAGGAGATAGCTGGATTGATCAACAAGCCGTATAACTTTGATCAGTTACGTGAGGTTTTAAGGTGGGTTGTGGAAAGTGCAAAGCCGGCTAATGCATGAAGGTAAATTCTACCAATTTGCCGGATAAGAGACAGCTTCAAATATTACCGTTTTTTATTTACACAATCTGGTTGACATGCCCAGGTCAACAAAACCGTTATAATGGACAATTATGCAAATATCTGTCTACCGAGCCCCTGGGTTTTCTTCAGGAGTAGCGATTGGCACACCTATTGGCCACACTAAATGCCTATGTCGGTTGCATTGATCCACAAACATCTCATACGGATCCATTTCTAATTTGTGGCACTTGCCATAAATCTACCGAGATTCTGAACTAAAACGCAACCAATGACATACGGGAAACAGCCGAGTGTGTTGGCTTTGATGTGCAACAGATGCCGGAAATAGATAAAATACACTTATGATAGAGTCTCTATAGAGGTACCTTTGATGATGCACAACGTATTAAAAAAGAGCATTTGCAATATTTTGTTATTGTCCGCAATTTCATCACCAGCGATGGCATTGGAATCCCCAAAACAGTATAAATTGAGGGATTTCTTTGGTAAGCCTGAACGCTCATTCTTTCGTCTCTCTCCTGACGGCAAATCTCTTGGCTTTATGCAACCGTATGAACGCCGCGATAATCTTTATGTAGTATCGCTATCGTTCGATGGCAAAACACCTGACTTTACTAAAGCCAAACGTCTTACAACAGAGACCGAACGGGATATTGCAGGTTTTTTCTGGAAGGGCAATGGCCATATTCTCTATGTTAAAGACTTTGGTGGAGACGAAAACTTTCACGTCGTATCGGTTGATGTACAGAACGGCATTCTGGCATTTGGAATATTTACTGACGCATATTATATCAATCGGGCAATATA
>JAFLLC010000011.1 GCA_019162745.1 Deltaproteobacteria bacterium
CAAGCTGCGGGCAAGTATTGTAACACCAAAGCCAAGTCGCATTATGTCCTTTTGTCGATCATCCAGCGGAGCGTTTCTTCAAGCGTAGGTGTCTCCCATTGACCGATCAAGCCGCGCAACTTGGATGAATCACCACATAACATCTTCACTTCATTTGCTCGTACAAAGGCCGGATTGACGGTAACCTGAATTTGGTAACCAGCAATACGCTTCATCATATCAAGCACTTCCCCAAGACTTGCCGCCGTCCCGGAACAGATGTTAAACGTCTCACCGGCAGGGGCGAGCTCAATGAGACGACGGTAAATATTGACCACAGTCCTGACATCGGAAAAATCTCGCCAGATATTAAGATTGCCCAGCTCGATAACCTCGGCTCGACGGCGAAAATGATCCACGATCTTGGACAGCAGGAAATTTAGAGTTTGGCCAACCCCTGTATAATTGAACGGCCGTACTATGACGATTGGCAGCTTATCGAGCCAGAGCCGGGCCATATATTCCATGGCCAATTTACTAACTGCATAATCGTTGGCAGGATTGGGTAGCGTGGTCTCAGCCAGCAAGCCTTCGACCGAATTGCCATAAATATTTGCACTGCTTGCGAGCAAGATACATTCAGGTCGTTTTTCCTGCTCTGCCAGCGCTTGCAACAGGTTGCGCGTCCCCATCACATTGGTCCGGTAAATGGCGTCAACATCTCCATGAGCAACAAAAGAAATCGCAGCCAAATGTGCGACCACATCAGGCTGCACTCGGGCAATGACCTTCCGGATCGCGTTGAGGTCGCAAAGATCAACAGCAAACTCCTCGGCGTTCTCAATTGCCTCTCCGTGTACTGTCCCGGAAATGTGATACCCAGCCGCTCGCAGTTCTTGAGCCAGATATTTTCCGGTAAAACCGCGCAGACCTGTAATAAAAGCAGTGGGCATCAGAAGGAAACTCCTTTCATAACCCTTTGCAAATCCGCCTCCACCATCATAGCGCACAGCTCTTCCAACGTCGTCGTCGATTCCCAGCCCAGTTCCTTCTTGGCTTTTTCCGGGTTGCCGATCAACAATTCCACCTCTGTCGGCCTATAGAATTTAGGATTAATGCGCACAACCTCTTTACCAGAACCAACCTCCATAGCAATTTCATTTTCTCCCTGGCCCTTGAATTCGAGCTCCATCCCCACCGCCTTAAAGGCCATGCGCACGAAATCACGCACCGACTCGGTTCGGCCAGTGGCCAACACATAGGCATCGGGCACATCCGTCTGTAGCATACGCCACATGCCTTCTACGTAATCCTTGGCATACCCCCAGTCGCGCTTGGCATCAAGGTTGCCAAGTTCCACATAATCCTGCTTGCCCAATTTAATACGTGCCACGGCATCGGTGATCTTTCGCGTCACGAACTCCAGGCCACGCAACGGCGACTCGTGGTTGAAGAGGATCCCACTGGTGCCAAAGATGTTATAACTTTCACGATAATTGATTGTCATCCAATGTGCATACAGCTTGGCCACACTGTAAGGGCTACGCGGGTAAAAAGGAGTCTTTTCAGTCTGTGGAATCTCCTGCACCTTGCCAAACATTTCCGAGGTGGATGCCTGGTAAAAGCGGATTTTTGGATTTACAATGCGGATTGCCTCCAGCAGGTTCAATGCACCCAGCCCTGTGATCTGCGCTGTAGTCATGGGCTGATCAAAAGAAACCGCCACAAAACTTTGGGCTGCGAGGTTGTATACCTCGCAGGCTTCAGTCTTTTGCAACAGACGGATGCTCGATGCAAGATCAGTCAAGTCATACTCGACCAAATGAAAATTCGGGTGGTTTTTAATCCCCAACTCATCGATCCGCCAGAAATTGGTCGAGGCAGTGCGACGGTAGGTACCGTAGACTTTATAATTCTTTTCTAAAAGAAGCTGTGCCAGATAAGCACCATCCTGGCCAGTAATGCCGGTAATAATTGCGATAGTCATACAATCCTCAATAAGATTAAATTAATGTAAAAATACATTTTTAGTCATTATAAATCACCTAAAATACTCAGCATTATCATTTACGCAACTGGTTCAGCCCTTAGCCAAAATCCTGAAAAAACACCGCAACTGGAATCCAGAAGCAATAGACCTCTGCAAATGACATTGGATGATCAACTCAACGTCCCCATCTTCTTTCACCTAGAGGAACATACCTCAGGAAGACACATTGTCCAGTCCCTGAAAGAGGATTATTTTGCCAGGACACATATCGCTCCGGAAAAAGGTATTGCCAAGAGTTCTTTTTTCGAGGCCATGAATGCCAGAGGCCTCAAACAGTTTCTTTACGTTTTTGACGAGTTACAAAAACAGGCGGGAGATCTCCTGCCGCAAATATTTCCTGAGCTTGGCCAACTGGTGGTACTTGACGGCTCCCTCATTGACGCTGTTCTTTCCATGGCTTGGGCCGATTACCGAGGTGGAAGCAAGAAGACAAAAAAGCACATCGGTTTTGACATCAATCGTGGTATCCCCAGAAAATATTTCTCACTAATGGAAAAGGTCCGGATCGGCCTTTTGTCAGCCAGATCCTGGAGCCTGATGAAACAGGCAGGCTTGACCGAGGATATCAGTCCCATAAAAACTTTGATCTTCTCCAGAGGGAAAACATTTTGTCTGCCGTATCAAGGCTAACACCATAAAGTCCTGCCTTGAAAGCTATCTATTCTCAGCCAGCAGTATCGTCTTTGACGACGCCAAAGTCCTTCTCGGGCAAAAAAGGGGTTAATCAGATCACAGAATTTCTCTGTCTGATTGACTTCCAGATTGAAGACGGGCTGTACTGGTTTGCTCCATGATAACGTTCCGGCATAGTAAGCATCTTTTTTCTTCTACTGGAAGATGCTGTTCTTTGAGCGCTTACAGTTAACATAAGAGACCTTTAATTCAATTTTATTACTCGAACGATATTGACTGTACATAAAGTCCAAGTTTACGTCGATCAGCAGATTCACCTATATCAAATGGTGACATTGTATTGTGCAAGTGGATTCCTATTTTTAAATTTTCTTTAACATTTGAATTCAATGGAATCGACATCCTGATTACTTCTTTATCGTGAGCTAGGCTGAACTCGTCAACAGGTTCGTCATTGATCGAAACACTCACTCTTTGCCACGAGTCTTTATTTGGAAGATACGGCTGAGCTTGTATGACTATGGACTTATATGAGCTGCCTATCCTTTGTTTACATTCGATAGCAGAGTAATCGCCATCGGTCCATCTGCCATTTTTTTCTTGATGAGAAAAGTTTGTTAAAGTTATACCAGACATAGTTAGGTTTCCTAATTCGCTGAAGTCCAACAAATCAGGGCACATTCCCCCATACGGCAAGGTAGGAAAGTCTATCGAAGTAATATCATGAAAAATCCATATGCTCGATCTTTTTACACGAATGAATGGTAATAGTAGTTTTCTCCATAACCTGGGGGATTGTATAACCCCTTCTCGAATATGCTCACTATTAGTAAGGAATGAGTTATCGAATGTTGCGCCACCCATGTAACTACCGAAACGAACCGACAATTCGGCAGGAGCAAGCAATAATAGTCTGCCTCCTCTCTCGAATGCTAATGAGCGCAAACGAGGAAGATCAATCGTGACAAAATGCGTGGAAGAATCCCATTCTTTAATTGCAAAAACATTCTTATTATACGAGAGTCTTAACGGAACAAGCATACGATCGTCAAGACCAACGGCCAGTACAATATCATTCTTATGAATCTTATTTACAAACTCAGTGAATGCATTTCGCGGTTCACTTTCAATAAAACGAAACTGTGGTAGAAAAAAAGTCAAATAATAGACACTGGTCAAGATCAAAACGGAATACGCCAAAAATCTTTTATCTTGCCGTATCCAAATCGAAAAGATACCCGCTACTGCAATCAGAGAGTAAGGCAGCAATTCTCCTGCCAGATAACGGCCATAGTAGTAAAGGTAGGGGATCCATGGTTGAATGAGCACCACAAGCCAGGATGTCGTAATGAAAAGTAAAAGTAATCCCGGCAGACCCTCCTTGAGGGTCTTGTCGAATACTCCAAAAATAAAAGCAATAAAAGCAAATGGAGAAAAAAGTAAAATATATCGATAGAGTGCATGATAACGAAACAACAGCCGATCGCTCGTATCAAGTACAAACGGAAAAGGTGACATTGCGCCAGTTTGGTATAAGCGCATTATCGACATACCTGATACGAGCAGGGCTAACAATAACCATATCCCACTTTTGGAATGGAACCACAGAACGCAACTGGTCGCTGACGCTTCATGACGAACAACTAACCTTACCAATAGGTACATAACGAGTACGAAGCATATTGTTGCTACCGAAAAACCCAGAAATAGCGGAATTGGAATCAAACCAGAAATCTGCCCCCAAACATGCCCCCATATCATCGCACTAAAGAGATCATTCTGGAACTTGAAGTACCAAACAAGACTTAAAACAAATAATATGCAAATAAGAATTAAAGTGGGTATAGCACCACTTCTCCAATGAGACCGACGGTCATGCAATATCAATCCCAATATCAGGATTGAAAAGAACGGTATGTACATCAAGAACTGCATTCGAACGAAGAAAAAAGATACGAAGCACAATACTGAAAGTGTTAGGTATACCAACTTCTGCCTTTTAAATTCTGTCCCAATCCCTCGAAGAAGATACAGAAAGCCACTCAACGAGAATGCAAGCCCGACCATCTCGGTTACTGGATATTTAGAAAAGAAAACAAGAGCAGGATTGATGGCCAGAAGAATTGCGGCAATTGTGCCCGCACGCTCTGAACTGAATATCTCTTCCGCCAAGAGTTTCCCACTCCAGATGTAGATTAAAGAGAACAATAATAGTGAGAGCGTCTTGAATTCTTCACCCAAGCCCCACGAAAATACCGCCATCCAAATAGGGTGAAGAGGATAGAAGGCAACCGTCATGATTGATTTGTCAGGGGCAATCAATGGAACGGATGCCATCTTGACTTTATCGTAAATTTCCTTCAATGAATCCGGCAATTCCTTTCGGAACTCATCAACGAAGTTCAGTCCCCCGTTTTTCAGCATTAATTCCGCATAATTGGTATATAGACCTTGATCCTGCCCACCCATCATATGCGGGTAGATATCACTTCTCAGAACAACCGCAAATAATAAAGTCAGTACGAATGCGACGGACCACCTATACTGACCCATTGAATATCGAATGCCCGCAAACCTGTTTAATACCAAACATGATATTAATATTAAGGCGATCAAGAGGATAGGGTCAAATATAGATGCGCTGATTAAAGCAACTCCATATGCACTACCAATTGATATGAAAGACAATAACCAAAAATGACCATCCAGGAACGAAGTGCTGCTATTGTGATTCTGTTTGATATTGTCTTTATGCATCAGTGCAGGCTCAGCGATATACAAGATATTTATTGGAGAGATAACGGAATGGCAGAAGTAGCACAGCTACGGCGAAGGTTGCTATCAAATAATGCACATGCCAACCCAGCATCGCACGAAATAGCAGCGTACTCAATACGAGAAAGACGGCAGTGTGGATGATGAATTTAAGTACTTTCAGCCAGTGGTGTTCGTTGCAAAAAACGAAGGTCAACGTCACTGCATATTCGGCCAGATAGGCGAAGAGATAGACAAGGATATAGCTGGTGACCTTGTCGACCTGCAGCAGGTCGACAATTAAATACATACCACCGAGAATGAAAACATAGACGCCAATACTGACTGAAAAGTAGCGTGTCAGGGTCATGAACAAGGCGCGGGAAATCATGGGAAACGCTCCATTACCGAGGTACATACAGCTTCTTGACTCCATTGATCGCTTTGAGTGCGGCAACGGCATCCAGCCCGATGGTGTCGCAATACCACTTGAACGACTCGACGCGTGGCCGGTTCTCTTCTTCGATGGCTTGCAAGGCGGTCGCACGGTCGATCATGCCCTCACGAATCTGATTGCTGCGAAAAGTATCGTTCTCGGTAAAACCAGCGACAGTCAGATAAATGTAGTTGTAGAACGGTGCCGTGCCATCGCCGATACGCCAGGTAGACTTAGTGTCCGGCGAGGTTTCCCAATTGTAGTCTCCGATGATACAACGCTCGATATCGATTTCATTCCAGGTAAGAAAATCAAAGAGCTGGTAATAATCCTTGGCTTTCAGGTAAAAGGAAAAATATGCAGACATCGTATCAGCGATGCTGCTGTTGATGTAGCGTGGGTTGGTTAAAAAGTTCAAACCATAGTAGTTGATCAACTTAAGCCGGTTGAACATCGTCAGACCGTGTAATTTTTCATGTGTGGCGGTATCGTTGACTCTGGCAAAGCCCGTTTTGAATCCGGTTTTCTCCAGCCAATTCATGCTGAAGAAAATCGGCCCCAGTCCCATCTGCTTTTTAAGCTTAGTAGCGTAGTGAAAGAACTGTTTGTCCCCGGCCATAAACAGGGGAATCATGCCCAAGTCCGGCTTAGCCAGCCAGGCACTGACGTTCTTGCGCACGTTCTCCCGCTTTTGCTTGATGTCGGCTGCAACAAGCACATGCTCGATATTCATTTCGCCGCACATGCGGGAAATATTGCGACGGGCTAGATCGGTCACGAAGCCCCAGTCATAGGTGTACGCGACGGGGTTGAGACCCAACTCCTTCTTGATATAGTGCAGGCCGTAGCAACTGTCACGGCCACCGCTGATCGGCACGAGGCAGTCTGCCTGTCCGTTAGCACGCCGCACCTGATCGGCCAACTGGTGAAGGACTGCTGCGCCACGCAAGGGTGTCGGCCGGTGCTGTCGGCAAAACTGGCAAACCCCTTCTGCGTCGTACTCGATGAAAGGGAAAGCTTCCGGCAACAAGCACTTTGTGCACCGTTTTAGCCCAGCAATGATTTGCTTGTCGTAGCGCATGTGCCGCTCGATTGCGGAATAAATATTACTGACACGATGCGCACGGCCCTGTAACGGCCGAACCGGATCAGACAACAGCCGAATCCGCCTCATATTATCAGTAGCCGGAGTACCCGGCAGCAAGGCATCAGCAGATAATATTCGGGCTGAGCCTTTGCTAAGCGACAACGCCAGCATGCTCCCTGGCTTGACCTGTTGGACGGCCATAATGTCGGTCCGCAGCATACCAGTGAGCATCGGCACGGTTTGATCGAGAATATATTTTTCTGAGCCGAACAGACTAATGCCAAGGGCTGGTGCGCCCCAGAAATACAGCGAACCATTGGTCGTACCCAATAGCATCTCCGATTCACCGGCATGGATCGCCGCGATGGTATTCGCGCCCTTGGCGTCGGCGAAGGCTTGCTTCATGGCGGCCGGCATCGATTTATGGGCGCGCAAACCCGCCATTAACAGCGCGCCAAACACTTCGGTGTCGACCTGACACTGGCGCTGCCAGTCTGGATGGTTATTCCATAAAGCCTGATCATTGACGATGATGCCGTTGTGCAGCAAGACCACATCATCTTTGATCACTGGCTGGTTGTTGCCTTCGTTCTCTTCTGAACCGTTGGTCACCATCCGAGTATGTCCAGCTATGGCGAACGCCTTGCCATCGCCATAGCTGCGTTCAGCTTGAGCCAGCACCTCGGCAAAGTGCAAGGTCTTGAGCATATGGCTAGCCCGCCGGGCTTGCTTGTATATAACTATCTCATCTTCGTCAATAACTAATACACCGGAGGCATCCTTGCCGCGTGTTTCAGATTGTTCGAACAATTTACGCACCAGCCGATTGAGCGTACCAGTCGGTACCTTGCTTTGAGCGCTGGCAATCAAACCGAAAATTCCACACATTTTAAGATACCTTTATTGATTGTTCTGAAACGTTAACACCGGGTATGTTTCAGTAATGTCCGGTTAAGAAATTGCAGCCATGCAAGCCAAATATTTTAGAAA
>JAFLLC010000154.1 GCA_019162745.1 Deltaproteobacteria bacterium
ACTGGATCTTCAATATATCGAAACCTGGTCTTTCTGGCTGGATCTTGAAATCCTGCTCAAGACGATTCCGGCGGTTCTTAAATCAAGGGGAGCGACCTGAGGTTTTTGGCCTTTCAAATCTGGCCCGGTCTCCATTTTTATCTCGCCTTATAGCTCTCTTACTAGAGGAATATCCTTAAGCAGTTTCTGAATGGGCATTCTCACACTCTCTTCTATCTGCTCAGCCGTTTCAGAACGATGCCACACCTCAAGAAAACGCCGCACAGTCTCTTTTGCGGTATCCAGCACCAGCCTCTGCGGCAGCCGTGCCTTGGCGGCAAACCAGGCGAGCTCATCCAGACTGAGGTCTGTCATCTGTTTGGAGTGACCCAATTTCAGCGCTAGTTTTTCATCGGGGAGGTAGGCGATGGTTGAAACAAAATCATAGCCCGGAGAGAGTTGCGCCGCTCTTTTGTCCGGATAGATCAATGACCAGTTTTTCAGGTGCATGTCTCCATTTCCGATCAGAGTATTGAATACCAGCCTGCGGATGAATTCCGTCAGGCCGCTCTCTCCGCTCTCCAGCCAGATGACCTCGGCAAGGTTGCGATACCCGGCCCTTTCATATTTCTTTTCCGGATAAACTCCGAATACCTGGGCAAAATCCTCGATGTGGACTTTTTCTCCGCTTTCAGTTCGGTCAAACCGCTTAACTGCCAGCGCTTGATTTCCACCTTTTTGCCGGCGGCTTTGTGGAACCCCCTGGATCGCCTCCAATGGAATCAAACGCACATCAGGGACAGTAATCCCTATTGCACGGGCCAGTTCCATCATGGCAAATTCATTTTCAGGAACCCTGTCAAAAATCGCGGAAGGGAATTTGATTATCCAGGAACCACCAACCCCTGCCGCTGGAATGGTCGCTCCTCCTGTAGCATTCACCATACCGGAGAATTTAAGTTGGACACCGGCCAGGGAGAAGTGATACTCAGCACTCTGCGAATGTTCCTCTCTCTTTTGGTTTTCATCACTTGCATAAAGCGGAGAAGCCCCATCAGCAGAACGGACGGTAAGAGCTCCCGGAAGATCTGCTCCCAGCATCCCCAGCAAGAAGAATTCACGCCTTGGATTGATCCCGGACTTCATGGCCAGATATTCCAGCAACGCTCCTTCCGGCAACAGATTGGAGAAGAAGGACGGAAGACGGGTTCGGGTTCGTCGAACATCAGTAATGAGTTCTCCCATCACATCCTTGAATGAAAGACTCAAGGTGGGGCGCTTATGATCATCTATATGCGCCTGATCAAAAACAAAGAGTATCTGGTCACCCGGCAGAAGAGTAAGTGTGCCGATACGCCTGCCATGCAGGGCGACTTCCAGCACTTGCGGGTTACTCATCATCATCCCCAATGTCTAACTGGTAGGCTGGCCTTGACCCAATTGCACTGTTGTCACTGCCCGTCTTTTTCTGAGTGATGCTGTTGACTGCCGGAAACAGTGAGCGAGGTATCAGCATAACTTCAAGATCGAGTGACCGGGCCAGCTCTACCAGTGTAGAGACTCTGAGATCGGCCTGACCGCTCTCAATTCTGGATATCTGGTTCTGCTGTATTCCAGTTTTTAGGCTTATCGCCCTCTGGCTCAGATTTTTCTCCTGACGAGCCGACTTCAGGCATTGTGTTAGATGCTCAATCGCGTTCATTTATGCTCCTTAGTTCACCCTTGTCTCATTGTATTCCCGTTGTATCTGGCAACCCATTAACCCCCCTTAATCCCCCCTGAATCAGGGGGGAAACTTTATTCCCCTCCTTGATAAGGAGGGGCTAGGGGTGGTTGAGCGGTTGCTGTTCCAGGTAATCTGACAAAGTAGAATGAGTGTCTTACAGATTATACCACTTCATAGTGGATGATATATCATTCATAAATATAAATGTATTTTACTATATCAAAGGGGCAGGAAGTTTCAAATATATTTTATTGACAGAAGTTCAGGGGTAAGGCACTAATGGGGAATTATGAGGGTTAGTATAGCATTTTGTTTGCAAATTCAAATCAGACCATTTCTCAAGGTAAATCCGGGTCAAATTTGGTTTAATACACCAATTTATCTGGAGGGTGGATAAGGATGATGGGCATACTGTGCTTCGTTCTCTGGTTCCCATGTGGCGCGTTGGAACCAGGGGAATCTGGTCAAATTGGAAGGAATTGATATATGGCAACTATTGCGGATATCGAACAGATATCTGATTCCATTGTTCGTGAGTTTAATCCACGAAAAATAGTTCTTTTTGGTTCACATGCTTGGGGAGAACCGTCTCCTGATTCCGATGTGGATATGCTGGTAATACTCCCCTTCGAGGGAAAAAGCTGGCAGATGGCAATGGCAATCAGGGAAAAGGTTAAGGTAACATTTCCGCTCGATCTCATTGTTCGCACAGAAAGTCAGATTGAAGATCGGTTGAACAAACATGATTCCTTTATTTCCCAGATTGTAGAGAAAGGGAGAGTGCTTCATGAAGGTTGAGGCAATGGAATGGGTTCAAAAGGCTGAGGGGGATATGAATACAGCACGGCGGGAATCCGTCGTCAAAAAAGATCCGAACCATGATGCTGTCTGTTTCCACGCTCAACAATGTGCGGAAAAGTACTTTAAGGCCTTATTCATTGAAACAGGCTTGCCCTTAACGAGAACTCACGATCTCGAGATACTATTGAATCAACTTATGCCTTTTATCAGAGAGTTAAACGAATTACTGGCATCGGTTCGTATCCTTTCTGCAATGGCAGTTGAAGTTCGGTATCCAGGCGTGGTAGCCGATGAGGATGATGCTGTCGAGGCATTATGTTCAGCCGATAAAATTCGTGAAGCCATTCGAACAAGGCTTGGAATTTGACCAACTGAACAGGATAATTGTCACGGCGGTTTTTTATGTCAAAACATCTTTATTTTAAGAAAATTAGAAAGATTGAATTCCTGGCCAAGAAACCATGAAAAAATCAGTCCCGTCAAGGCTTTTTGAGTGCCTTACAGGTTATCTTCTTGTTTTTTTCAAAAGGAGATAACCTTAAGGCACTAATCCTTTTCTTCGGGGTTACTTGAATATGCGAAAATCCAAACTACAGCCAGAAATACTCAAATCTTTCGCAAGAAAATACATCTGGTGGAAAACACCAGATGAAGCTGTTCTCATGCCGAAGCGTATTGTCGCTCAGGTAATGAATATCGGCGATTACGCAGATGTTCAGGCACTCGCCAATCAAGTAGGAGAGGAAATCTTGCGGGATGTGTTGATTCATGCTGAGGCTGGGCAATTTAACGAACGTTCATGGGCATATTGGCATTACCGGCTCGACCTTGCCAGCGAGGGCCAGCTCCCGGTAATGCCCAAGCGGAAATTCGTTCAGCAGAGCAATGCAGACGATTCGCATCCGTCATTCGTTAAAGTTTCGTTCTTTGGAATGATTGACGGAGGCCGAGTCGGGGAACCAGATATGACCGAGGATGGTGTTCTCCAGGTAGCTGCACTGGATGACCTGATGGCAACGAAAGTCAAGGTTGTGCTTCAGCGGGCGGAGGCCAAAGATTATCGGGATGTTGCGGAAATGATCAATGCCGGCGTCAGCCTCGCCAAAGGCCTTGCCGCAGCCCGAGAAATTTTTGGCCCTCAATTCCAGCCCAGCGAAAGCTTGAAGGCTCTGGCTTACTTTGACGATGGCGATTTGCATACTTTAACAAAGGACGAAAAAGGCACCCTTATCAAAGCTGTCAGCGCTGTTCGTGATCTCCCAATGGTTGAAATTCTTTCCAAACAACTTGCAGTAACGGCATAATCAGAGCGAGTCGGTCTTTAATTTTACTTTGTGACATTGCCTGAAATAGCAACTACTCAACCACCCCTATCCCCTCCTTATCAAGGAGGGGAATAAAGTATCCCCCCTGATTCAGGGGGGATTAAGGGGGGTTAAAGGGTTGCCAGATGCGACGACGAAACAATGTGACAAAGTTAGAATTAAGCAGATCTTTTTATTTGCTGGTAAGTCCTTTCAGGTATTTGTGTCACTGCTTTTCGAAAACATGATCATATGTTATGGATGTCGGTTTCATATCAGTGAACGGAGACTAAATTGAGATTATAAGCTTATCAATGAAAACTGTTTTTGTTTTGCCGGCCGCAAGATTCTTTTCGGCCTCATCGAGACGAAGAAGCAAGGTCTGTCGTTTGACGGTACGGTAAACCTCCTTGAGCAGGTCGTATTCCTGTTTCGGAATTTTGACATAATCCTTGACGGGAGTTTGTGACATAGTAACCTCCAATGAGTATTTTTTATTTTTGTCTTCAGTGCGGGCGCAAATGTCGCCTGAGTCACGAGCACGTGCAACTGACAAAACAGGATCTCTTCAACATCATTGGAATCAAACAAGATCTTGAAGAAATGCATATGCCCGTGGATGTTGTCAGTTATCGTCTCAACATGAATCCTTTCCTGAAAAGATGTTAGTCGTCCTTCCAATAAGGATAAATTGATTGTAAAACATATTCCATGGAAGAACAATATCGTCAAGTTGTCCGACAAAAAATAGTGGATGCCCTCGCGGCGCCCATCCCGGTATTAACGCGCCGCGATGTTTGGTTGCCAGCCATTCCGAACAAGGCAACCGCTGTTATCGGGATGCGACGGGCAGGCAAAACCAGCTTGCTCTGGCAGGCTCTGGCTGACCGTCTTGCCCAGGGGACACCGCGCGAAGGTTTGCTCTATTTCAGTTTTGAGGATGAACGCCTGGCTGGTATGCAGGCAAAAGATCTCGACATGCTGGTGGAGGAATACTATCGCCTGTATCCGCAATGGCGGGATCAACGGCGGGCCACCTTCTTTCTTGATGAAATCCAGGTCGTCCCCGGATGGGAAGGATTTGCGCGCCGGATTCTCGACAGCGAAAAGGTCGAACTCTTCCTCTCAGGCTCTTCCGCCAGGATGCTCTCACGGGAAGTGGCCACCAGCATGCGAGGACGAGCCATGGAGGCAGTCGTTCAGCCCTTCAGCTTTCGCGAAAGCCTGCGCCATGCGGGGCAAGAACCGCTTCAATCACCAGAACACCTGCCGAAAGCTGAACGATCATTGCTGGACAACCAGTTACTCAGCTACCTCGCGCAAGGCGGCTTTCCCGAGGCGCAAGGGCTGGATGCCCGTAATAGCGTGGCATTGTTGAATGGTTATGTGGATGTCCTACTGCTGCGGGATGTTGTGGAACGGCACGGAATTTCCCAGCCCCTTGTGTTGCGATGGATGGTCCGCCAACTTCTGGGCAACGCGGCTTGCGCATTTAGCGTCAACAAATTTCATATTGACTTGAAGTCGCAGGGCATCGCTGTGGGCAAAGAGACATTGCACACCTACCTGGGTTACCTGGAAGATACTTTTTTGCTGCGCGGCATCACCATCAGCACCGATTCCGAACGCCGCCGAAGGGTGAATCCACGCAAGGTCTATCCCATCGACACCGGCCTGATCCCGATTTTTGACCGGTCTGGGAAAGCCAACATCGGCCACGCCCTTGAAACTGCCGTCTTCCTGGAGCTTGATAGACGCGGAGCTGAAGTTACCTATATCCGCACGAAAAGTGGATTCGAGGTCGATTTCCACGCCCGTTATATTGATGGCCGGGAAGAATTGGTTCAGGTCTGTGCCAGCATTGACCAACCCCCCACACTTGCCCGAGAAGTCAGGGCCTTGCAGGATGCGGTTCCGGACTTTCCAGGGGCCGACCTGGCGCTGGTGACACTGGATCAACCGGCAGTACTTGACATCCCTCAAAACGTGACTGTCATGGCCGCCCGCGATTGGCTGCTCAAGGGGAATGCGTTACAATAGGTAAATGTTCAGCGTTCTAACCAGGAGGCTCTTAATTCTTCTACTTTGTCACATTGTTTCGCCGTTGCATTTGACGCCCCTTAATCCCCCCTGAATCAGGGGGGAGACTTTATTCCCCTCCTTGATAAGGAGGGGCTAGGGGTGGTTGAGCTGTTGCTCTTCCATAATGTGACAAAGAAGAATTAATTGATTTTCAATATTTATGCTTACAGAATGGGCTGAACGGTGTTGGAATTCCCGATTTGATCATTGTTCAAAATGCAATGCAGAGCGGTTCTAAGATTTACTCACTGGATAAATACTTCTCAAACATGTCAGCCTTTCTGGATCTCAAGATCTTCTGAAACAAATGACGAATGATTTGGAAATAAAGGAGAAAAACATGTCACTACAAAGCTATGAAGCAATTTGTCATCAAGGGCAAATAAAATGGCTTAACGATTGCCCTCAAGTTGAAGAGGCACGAGTTATCGTCACTGTTCTTTCAAGTGAAAAAGTTGCCCCAACAAGAATAAGGCATCAGGCTTCTCCGCGAATTGCCGGTAAGGGTAAAGTTCTCGGGGACATCATAGCTCCAGCAGCCTCAGTAAACGACTGGAATTGTGCAGAATAATCTTTCCTGATTTGGTTCCCATGCGGCGCATGGGAACGAGGAGAACCAGATAGAGAAGGAACCTATGGAACAAACACAACTTTTAGCAAAATTAAAGGAATTCAAAACCACCCATCAGCAGGAATATGGTATTGATTATTTGGGTATTTTTGGTTCATATTCCAGGAATGAAGCAAGCCAGGGAAGTGACATTGATGTGGTTGTGCAACTGACAAAACAGGATCTCTTCAACATCATTGGAATCAAACAAGATCTTGAAGAAATGCTGCATATACCCGTGGATGTTGTCAGTTATCGTCCCAACATGAATCCTTTCCTGAAAAAATGTATTGAAAGAGACGCGATTTATGTATGACAAAGAGATTTCCTTTCATATTCTCGAACAGGTTCAGCGTAGTGTAGAAATAATATTATCCCGTTTTCAACCTGTTAAAGAAGTTGCCGACTTTACTGATTCACCAGGTGGGATGGAGAAATTTGATTCCATCTGCATGCTGCTTATTACAATAGGTGAAAACCTGAAGAACCTGGACAAAGTCACTCATGGCCAACTACTATCTGAATATTCTGAGATAGAGTGGAAAAAAGTTAAAGGACTTCGTGATATAATCTCTCATCAATATTTTGACATAAATGCTGATGCTATTTTCGATGTTTGCCAAACAAAACTGCCAGAATTGAGGTTGGTCATCGACAAGATGTTAATGGATTTGCAATAAGAGTCCATTGCAATTTATCAACCAAACTCCGAAGTATGTCTGAACTCGTGACCAGCTAGCAGAATATCATTAATAACAGCGACTTGAGAAACCATACCAGCCCCTTTTGGAAATTGGCGGGAACTGGGATCTTGAATATTTCGATACCTGGTCATTCTGGCTCGGGATTAGTTCTACTTTCAGAGAGGCTTGGAATGAATTCTTTGGTTCTTGAGATCACACCCCGGGCAATGGCTGTTGTGTGCACCGATGATGAATTGAGAGTCACATTAACCGACGGTCGCTGGCTGTCGGTTCCCCTGGTATGGTTTCCACGTCTTGCACATGCCAAATCATCTGAGCGTGCCCAGTACGAGTTACTGGGCGAGGGGCAAGGCATTCACTGGCCAAGCTTAGATGAAGATATTTCAGTTACAGGATTGCTTGCGGGTCAGCCATCTGCCGAATGCAAGGCAGCATGTGCCTGACGACCAACATCGGGATTGAAAGAGATTCGATTTATGTACGACAAAGAAATTTCCCTTACGCGTGTAGGTCGGGTTTCAACCCGACGCCGGACGTGCCATGCTGCCCCAGCTGTCTGGTTAAAACCCGACCTTGTATGCATGGAAAAATAAATTTGTATGCATAACATCCAGGGAGGATAGCATGAGAACAACATTGGATTTACCTTAAGACTTA
>JAFLLC010000131.1 GCA_019162745.1 Deltaproteobacteria bacterium
CCTTCAAGCTTGCGCACCCGAATCAGGTAATCCAGCAGCAGCGCAATGATATAGTTTGGTTCGATGTAACTGCCGTCGGCATCCAGAATCCCAAAACGATCGGCATCGCCATCAGTCGCAAGACCAAGCTTTATATCGGGATTGCTCTTCACCAGGGAAATAAAATCCGGAATGTGCGCCTCGGACGGTTCAGGCGGTTGTCCGCCAAAGTAGGGGTCGAGATGATCATTAATAATGGTATACGGGATACCTCGTTTGCGGAGCGGTCCGTCCAGATAACCACGGGCAGTGCCGTACATTGGGTTAAGTGCAACCAGGCCCAGACGGCCGACAGCATCAAAATCTATCTTTTCTTCCAGAGATTTCAGATAGCCATCCTGAGGATTGATTGTCTCGACGAGTCCCTTTTTGGCCGCATCCTCAAGGAGCATTTCCTTGTAGCAGTCGGTTCCGACGGTCGAATTGGCGCGACGCTCGATCTCACCAGTTGTTTCCGGCAACGCCGGGCCTCCCCAGGAAGGAGAAAATTTGACGCCGTTATATTCAGGCGGATTATGGCTGGCGGTAAAATTGATTGCACCGGCAGCGCCACGTCGCAAAATTTCATACGAGATAACCGGCGTAGGGGTATCACGTTCACAGACATACGCCTTAATTCCGGCACCAGCCATGACACTCGCGGCAGCTTCCACAAACCGCTGCCCCATAAAACGGGTATCACAGCTTATCACAACGCCTTTACCCTGTTCGCCTGACGCCTTAACCGTATCAGCGATGGCTTGAACAACGACCTTAACATTATCAAAGGTGAAATCCTCACAGAGGATTCCGCGCCAGCCGGATGTTCCAAAAGTAATTTTAGTCATTTGTACCCCCCATACAGCAATAGGACATCTTTAGTCGTGTTAGAATAGTACACATGAGGCCACTCGTCAAGTTAAAGAGAATGTTCCTCGTTTTTTCACTAAACACAGATCATGGTGTTAAACCTTGCCCGGTTCACTGTATCACCACGCTTGCGGGGAACATAGCAACCCTGGGCTCGTCATGATGAATTTGGTAAAACGTCAGACGCAAAATGTCAGCTTTGACATAGACCGTCTTCATAAAAATGGATGAAGGATGATTGTGTTCCCAAGAGCGCGCTTGACCTGAATCAGCCAACAGTAGTATATGTTTACGCTCAGAATACTTGATAAAGGACTATTTAGATGACCAAAGAGTTAGCCAAGGGGTACGAACCCCATGATGTTGAAAAGAGATGGTACAGTGAGTGGGAAACGAAGGGGTATTTCCGCGCCGCCGCTACTTCCGATAAAAAACCGTACTCCATAGTCATCCCGCCACCTAATGTAACCGGCGCCCTGCATATGGGGCATGCCCTCAACAACACTCTGCAGGACGTCCTCTGCCGCTGGAAACGGATGCAGGGGTATAATGTGCTCTGGATGCCGGGGACAGACCATGCCGGCATCGCCACCCAGAACGTCGTCGAACGGCAACTGGCAGCCGAAGGGAAGGATCGCCATGATCTCGGGCGCGAAGCGTTTATCGAGCGGGTTTGGAAGTGGAAGGCTGAGTCCGGCGGTCAGATCATCGGCCAGCTAAAACGCCTCGGCGCATCGTGCGACTGGGAGCGGGAACGCTTCACGATGGATGAAGGGCTTTCGAAGGCGGTGCGTACCGTTTTTGTAAAGCTATACGAGGATGGCCTGATCTACCGCGCCAACCGCCTGATCAACTGGTGCCCGCGCTGCCACACAGCCCTTTCCGACATCGAAGTCGAGCATGAAGATCACAAAGGGCATCTCTGGCACATCCGCTACCCGGTCGTCGGCGAGCCGGGACGCTTTGTGACCGTCGCGACAACCCGCCCGGAGACCATGCTGGGTGATACCGCCGTGGCGGTGCATCCGGAAGATGACCGCTATGCTGACCTGGTCGGTAAAAAGGTACTTTTGCCACTCCTGGGCCGTGAGATCCCTGTCGTTGCTGATGATTATGTGGATCGCGAGTTCGGCACCGGCGTGGTGAAGATCACCCCGGCGCACGATTTCAACGACTTTGAGGTCGGCCTGCGGCATGGTCTGGACAAGATCAACGTGCTTGATGAATCCGGCGTCATCAATGCCGCCGGCCACCAATACGAAGGACTTGACCGCTTCGAGGCCAGAAAGAAGATCGTGGCTGACCTTGAAGCAGCAGGCTTCCTGGACAAGATCGATGATCATGCCATGTCAGTCGGCGGCTGCTACCGCTGCAAGACCGTGGTCGAGCCGTACCTTTCCCTGCAGTGGTATGTCAAAGTGGCTCCACTGGCCGAGCGGGCACTGGACGCCGTGAAGAGTGGCAAAACCCGCATTCTCCCCAAACAGTGGGAAAACACCTACTACGACTGGATGGAAAATATCCGTGACTGGTGCATCTCGCGCCAGATCTGGTGGGGACACCGCATTCCGGCCTGGTTCTGCGATCATTGCGGCGAGATAACCGTCGCGATGGATGCGCCGACAACATGCGCAAAATGCGGCAGCGACGAGCTACGCCAGGAAACCGATGTGCTCGACACCTGGTTCTCCTCGGCCCTCTGGCCATTCTCCACGATGGGGTGGCCGGAGCAAACCGCCGAACTGAAAACATTCTACCCGACCTCCTGCCTGATCACCGGCTTCGACATCCTCTTCTTCTGGGTGGCGCGCATGATGATGATGGGTCTGCATTTCATGGACGAAGTCCCCTTCACGGATGTCTACATCCACGCTCTGGTGCGCGACGCCCAGGGACACAAGATGTCCAAATCCAAAGGAAACGTGATCGACCCGCTGACGGTTATCGAGCAGTACGGGACCGATGCCTTCCGCTTTACGCTGGCCGCCTTTGCCGCCCAGGGGCGAGACATCAAGCTGGCCGAAGAGCGGATCGCCGGTTACCGTAATTTCTGCAACAAGGTCTGGAATGCGGCCCGCTTTACCCTCATGAACCTTGAAGATTTCGATCCGGAAGGCATCAGCTTTGACTCTCTCGAATTGTCACAGGGAGACAAATGGATCCTGCACCGCCTGAATGAAACCGCCCGTACAGTCGATGAAACGCTGACCGGCTACCGTTACAACGAAAGCGCGATGGTGCTCTACCAGTTTACCTGGAGCGAATTCTGCGATTGGTATCTGGAGCTGTCCAAGCAGGACATCTACAACGGCACGCCGGAACGAAAGCTGGCCACCCAGTATGTTCTCTGGTACACGTTGGAGAACCTGCTCCGCCTGCTGCACCCGTTTATGCCTTTTATCACCGAAGAGATCTGGCAAGCGCTGCCGGGGACAAAAACGACGCCAACCATCATGCAGGCAGCATATCCCGAGTTCTGTGACGATCACTGCTTCGCTGAGGACGCCGCCGAAATGGAACGGGTCATGGCGGTCATCTCGGGAATCCGTAACATCCGTGGCGAGATGGAAGTGCCGCCTTCTAAACAGATCGCAGTCATTCTCTCCTGCGACAGCGAAGCGGGCCGTATCCTGATGAAACACAATGAAAGTGCTATCATCAGCCTGGCCAGGGTTTCCGACCTTGCCATCGGCTACAGAATAGAAAAACCGGAAGACGCTTCAATACAGGTGGCCGGCGATGTCCAGATCTATGTACCGCTCAAAGGGATGGTGGACGTCGCCGCCGAAGAAGAACGGTTGCTGAAGGAGATCGGCAAGATCGACAAGGAGATAGAGATGTTCTCCAAGAAGCTTGAGAGTCCCGCCTTTGTGGACCGGGCTCCGGCTGATATTGTCGCCAAGGAGCGACTGAAACTGTCTGACGCAGGCGGTAAAAAACTGGTGTTGGAAGAGAGCTTGGGAAAGATCAGAGGGCTGAAGTAGCAACACCGTATACCAGCGTTGAAATGGGTGTAACTGCACCCGCTACAAAACAGAATAAAAACAGGAAAAATCATGCCACTGCAGATCAAGAACGTCGCCATATTCGCCAAGATGCATGATCCACGATGTCAGGGGATCGCCAGTGACCTGATACAGTGGCTGGAGACCCGAAACTGTACACCTCTGGTGGAACCGGATCTGGCACGGCTGATCGGGCACCCGGACACAATAACCGAGGAGGAGATCCGCGACCAGGCCGAACTGGTTGTAGTCCTGGGAGGCGACGGTACATTGATCTCCGTTGCCCGTCTCTTCGGCGGGTATAATGTTCCCATTCTGGGGGTCAATCTGGGGAGCCTCGGTTTTCTGACCGAGATCACGGTTGATGAGCTCTATCCGCGCCTTGAACTTTGTCTGCAAAGTGCCCCGCGCGTCTCTGTCCGGATGATGCTGATGGTGACGCTGCTGCGTGAGGGGAAAGCGAACGAAATATTCCACGTGCTGAATGATGTCGTCATCAATAAGGGTGCTCTGGCCCGTATCGTTGATCTTGAGACCAGGATCAACAAGCATTTTTTAACAACTTACAAAGCAGATGGTCTGATCGTCGCCACCCCGACCGGCTCCACCGGCTATTCCCTTTCGGCCGGCGGCCCGATCATCGAACCACAGATGAGTTGCATCGTTATCACCCCGATCTGTCCGCACACCCTGACCAACCGCCCGATTGTCGTAACCGACGAAGCGATCATATCCGTCACGATAACCGCCTCCTTTGATGAGAAGGTCTACCTGACCCTTGATGGCCAAGTCGGCCTCGAACTGCAGGAGGGGGACTCGGTAGAGGTGCGCAAGGCGCTTCACAAAACCTCACTGGTAGTGTCACGCAGTCGTGACTATTTTGAACTTCTGCGTACCAAACTGAAGTGGGGAGAGCGCTGAGACAGCTATGCTGACCGATCTTACCATTAAAAACGTCGCCATCATCGACACGCTGCACATCTCGCTGAAACCAGGCCTGACAGTGCTGACCGGCGAGACCGGAGCCGGCAAGTCGATCATCATCGATGCGGTCGGGCTGATCATGGGGAATCGCGCTTCCAGCGACCTGATTCGTTCCGGCGAGGAGGAGGCGGTCGTCGAAGCGCTCTTCGACATCTCTGCCCTGCCGGAAATAAAACAATTGCTGTCGGAGGCAGGATTCGACCCTGCCGATGAGCTGCTGATCAAACGTTCCCTGTCACGTTCCGGCAAAAACCGCATCTTCATCAATGGCGGCATGGCCACTCTGGCGCTCCTGACCGACATCGCCCCACGTCTGATCAATATTTACGGCCAGCACGATTCACAAACCCTGCTCAAACCGGAAAACCACCTCCGGCTGCTGGATGCCTACGGTGAGCTGAGTGAAAAGCGCGACGAATTTGCCAGGCTGTTTCAACGCTTGAATACTCTGCGCGAAACCATAGCAGGGTTAGACAATGCAGAGCGTGAAGCGGCACATCGTGCAGATCTGCTGGCCTACCAGTCCCAGGAAATCAGTCAAGCGGCATTAAAGAATGGTGAAGAGGAACAATTGGAGGAGCAGCGCCTGTTGCTGGCTCATGCGGAGAAACTGGCAACCGGCAGCGGTAACGCTTTTGAGAGGCTCTACGGTGGCGATGGTGCTATTCTTGGACAATTGCGGCGTATATCAGCTACCATTTCTGAATTGGCCGCCATCGACCCGGCTCTGCAAGGGAACGCAGCCTCGATTGAAAGTGCTTTTTTGCAGCTGGAGGACGCCGCCATAACTCTGCGCGACTATTCATCGCGCATAGAAGCGGACCCTGATACGCTGCAGACTATCGATGACCGGCTTGACCTCATCGGTCGCCTGAAAAAGAAATATGCACCCGGCATCTCAGAAATCCTGGCGTACAAAGCAGAAATAGATTCGGAATTGGAACAGCTGCTGGGGATAACACACAGCCGTCAGGATTTGGAGTCGGAACGAGAACATCTTGAGGCTGAACTGAAACAGCAGGGTGGCGAACTGACTGTGCTCCGTGCCGCAGCTGCGGTAAAACTGAAACAGGTGCTGGAGACAGAGGCGCACCAGCTGGCCATGAAGGGCGCCATCATCGAGCCAAACCTGGAGCCGCTTGCTGAGCCGCGTTCAAACGGATTTGAGCGGGTCGAGTTCCTCTTTTCCCCCAACCCGGGAGAAATCCCGCGTCCATTGGCAAAAATCGCTTCCGGCGGCGAACTGTCGCGCCTGATGCTGGCGATCAAGCAGGTACTGCCGGAGAGTGACGTGGCAACACTGGTATTTGATGAGGTCGATACCGGCATCGGCGGCGCGACATCAGAACTGGTGGGAAGAAAACTGAAGAACGTAGCTGCCAGACAGCAGGTGCTCTGCATCACCCATCTTCCGCAGGTTGCCGTCTTCGCCGATCAGCAGTTAAGAGTTGAAAAACTGGTGGAAGGGGGACGAACGTCTACACGTATTATTGAATTGGATATGAACCAGCGCACCCGGGAAATAGCCCGTATGCTGGCTGGAGCCACGGTCACCGATTCCGCCCTGAAACACGCCTCCGAGATGCTAGCGGCCGGGAAATCTGCATGACTTTCCCGCGATCTATTAAGCAACTGTTGTCGGATAGACGCAGCGATGTTGTGCCCCTTTCCTCTCGTCATATTGCCATTGCCTCCAGATATGGTCTCATTACTACACCCACTCGGCAAATTTTTGCATAATGCCACAGCTCGTCAATACTACCGTTTCCGGCACACCTATACTCCCGCAGTACAACATCCAGCCCGATCTTATTGCGCTACTTGAAACAGTCTGCAACCGTTTTGGCCGGGCAGTATATCTTTATTTTTACACCTTCCACCTTATGCACAACAACTCCATCAATTAAAATAAGGGCCAGGTACTTGACCTGGCCCGTGTATTTTTTGGAGCGGGAAACGAGATTCGAATCCACCTCCTAGAGAATCTACTTAAATCATAAACTGACACATAACATCACAATTACAGCTACTTGCAACTTCTTATTCGGCTGATTTTCGTTTGCAAACGTTCAGCAGAATGCATCAATTAACAACCTTTTGGTCAAAGTTTGGTCAAAGAAAAGCCACACCTCACCCAACCGACTCAACGAGCTCCAGCGGCCCTTCGCGTCCGGTAATCTTCAGCCATCTCCCGTTTACTTTGCCTCAGCAATTCTATCTCTGATGGTGTCAACATCCGAGGTGCGGGCGAGATACCGAGCTTCTGATTGAGTAAGGCAGTCGAAGGCGTGACCGAAGTTCTCTTGCCACCATGATTCAATATAGGTTCCATGTTTTTCCCTCAATTCCTGCAATTGCATTTGTTCTAAAGACAGTTTAGCTGAATATGGTTTTCCCGTCAATGTTACTGCACCGATGACCTTGCCGCCTTGTGCCTCAATATAGCCACGAAGATTGGCAAGGGTGCCGCCCATACCGACAAAATCATCCACCAGGACGTAATCCTGCCCTGCCGTGACAGTTCCTTCAAAAAACGGTTGCCGGGCAAGTCGGCCAAAACCATTTGCTCCAGTATGTGCAACTACGTTGGTTTGAACAATGCCGCTATCAACTACCAAGTCAAGCCGTTGTGCCAGTTCATCTGCGAAAACTTCCGGTATGGCATTTACCCCTTCCGCCTCGTAGGCGTGGGCGCTGGCCAGCAACGGTTTTCTGCCACTCAACAATAATCGCAGATTTTCCACCTGCTCATCATTGATCGTTGCCTGAACAAGTTCAAAGGCGGCTTCACTGTCTCCTGATTTTGCCTCTTTATAGCGAGGGTGCTTCTTCACGGCTGTTTCCGTGGCATGGATGATGACATCAGGGAAACCATGCAGCGGTGTGCGAAGTACTTTTATCTATTGCGACTCTGTCTGATTGGTTACCGTCATGTTCCGTTTCCCTTAGCCTGATTAGATACATAAGTAATAGTTGAA
>JAFLLC010000171.1 GCA_019162745.1 Deltaproteobacteria bacterium
TACGCCAAGTTACCCATTGACCCACATTTTTCCACGATAATCTGCAAAGAGCCTGCCCTTTCTTTTGAGACAATATCCTGATAACTGCCGATACGTTTGATGCCTCCATCTCCCAACTCAACAACTTGAGTACAGTTACGTAATGTTGTCAGGCGATGCGCGATTATCAGCACGGTGAGGTCATTACCGAGGCTTTCGATGGCTTGCATGACCGCTTGTTCGGTTTCGTTGTCGAGGGCACTGGTCGCTTCGTCGAAAATTATGACATCAGCCTGTTTATAAAGTGCACGAGCGATGCCGATACGCTGACGCTGACCGCCGGAGAGTCGGATACCTCGCTCACCAACATAAGTCTGGTACTTTTTCGGCCAGGTTTCGATGATATCAGCAATCTGTGCTTGACGGGCAGCTTGCATTACCCGGTTCTGATCAATCTTTCCTTTTGGCACACCGAAGGCAATATTCTCTTCGATGGTGCTGTCAGCAAGATAAATTGCTTGTGGGACATGCGCAATGTGTGCCTGCCAGGCACGATTGTTACCTGTTGTTATGGGCCGGCTATCAATTTCCAATGTTCCATCAGTCGGTGCAAGAAGTCCCATAACAATATCAAGCAGAGTACTTTTTCCGCTCCCAGTCACCCCAATGAAACCGATACGACTGCCTTTCGGAATAGTCAGATCAAGATTCTCCAACACCCAAGGGGTTTGTTCTGTATAACGGAAGGAGAGATTGTTCAGGCTGATTTGCTGATTGAACGACAATGGCTTGGCATTCGGTTGATCAACATAATCGGGCAGCGGCTGATCGAGCAGATCGAGTGTGTCGCGCAGCGAGACCTGCCCTCCCTGTATGCCTGACAAGGAGCTATAAGCCATCTGCAGTACTGGTAATAAACGCTGTGCGCCGAGCGCCAATGCACCAAGCACAGGAATTGCTTTGGCGATTCCATCTGGTTGTTTTGCAAGAGCGTATGCCAAAACCGCTATAAGCATCATGCCAAGCGCTTCGATACCAAAACGAGGACTTGTACCGATAAAAGCATTATTTCCCTGGGCTTTACGTAAAGGTTGATCGGCATTTCGATATATTTGGCAGTAAGCAGCCTGACTGCCATCGATCAGTACGTCGCGTATACCACCCAAACCTTCCTGTAAGGACTTGATAACCTGTGTTGATTCCTTAGCCATACACTGACTGTTGAGCAACTGCTGCTTGCGGGTAAGCTTGATAATAACTGCGTAGATGAGACCAAAACCGGAAAATGCGGTTAATGCTATCACTGGATCAACAGCCAATAGAGCTATAAGGATAGTTATCAGCATGATACTTGAGCTGATAAGCGTCAATGCAGGCATTATTATGCTGTAAATAACGGTATTAGCTTTTGTTGAAATCCCGTTGATTACCTCGCCGCTATTGCGAGAAACGTGTACCGAGTATGGCTGGTAGAGGGTACGGCGGTAGATGCTGATACTGAGGTCGGCGCCTGTTGCAAAGGAGAGGCGTGTACTTGCCCAGAGTAGCAGAAGCCGCATGGATCCAGATATGAGAGCAGCCATTCCAAAGGTGATGGTAAGCGGCAGCAGAAGCTGGCTTGAAGAAGTTAAGCCAAGCAATGTAATGACCGGTTGTGCTGCAGGTAGCTGAAAGATTCTCTCAGGAGCTGTCAGCACGGCAAGAAACGGGAGGACTGCACCGATGCTGAGTATTTCGGCAAACGATGCGCAAACCATCAATATCAGCAACAATCCAAATTGTCCGCGTCGCCGAGGGCTGATATGGTGCCAGAGGCGCTTGAGAAGTTTTGTGATTGGCTGAGAATGTGAGGGGATATTGGGCACGATAGGGATTGGGTATCTTTGAGTTTTGAGATTTCTTATATTATGCAACTGGTGAATCAGGTAACTGGCCTCAAAAAGAGTTAGTTTTCTTTGCTTACCATGATATTGCAGCAATTTGCTTTCAGGGGCGCGTTGTATTTGGCATCGTCGAGTTCGTGAGTGACCATTTCCTCGATCATTTCGTCGAGCGTGATCTGCGGAATCCAGTCGAGATCGGCTTTAGCCTTTGCTGGGTCGCTTAAGAGAGTTTCGAACTCCGTAGGACGAAAAATATCTTTGGTAGATCAGGATAATAGAAAGTGGAGAGTAAAAAGATAAGGGTGGGTTTCACTCTCTGTATCCCAGCAGCCAACTTCGTTGATGCAGGTACCTTGCCAGCGAGTTTTTTAGCAATTTTTTCTATGAATTCTCTTACGCTATATTGAACTTCGGTAGCGATGACGAAGTTTTTAGTTCATTCTGCTGGAGCATCATCAATTGCATCCACACATAATCTATGCATGGCCACAATCGCGTAGGGGCGTCGAGGTTGCTCATATAGAGACACTTTTCGAGGTATTGGCTGATGTTTACGAAGGCACGGGTGATCTTTGTCTATCCCTTTTTTGGCGATTCATGGTTGAAGAAAATGCCGTTGCAAGCCTACATTCCGTTCGCCTCGCGATAGCACACGATTCCAGTAAGCATAGAGTTAGGTTGCGGCATAAAAGCAGTGTGGATAGAATTGCATTATTTCCTTCCGTGGTATTTCCTACACAAGCCTGTACAACACAAACTTTGATATATAGTGAAACCTTGTTTTCTTTTCAAGGCCGAGAAAAGCCTATGGCTTCGAAGGACAGATTACCGCCCTTAACCATTGTCTGAAAATCCGGATCCGCTATAATTTCTTCAGATTGAATCACTGAAGTAAATAATTTGAGTGCCGTTATAATCAAAATCAAAAGGTACTACCAGCAATGGTGCAAGCGCCTTAATAACTTCATCACGATTATCATCTTTACACCAAATCAACATAAACCCACCACCACCAGCTCCAAGTAGTTTTCCTCCAATAGCTCCTGAATTCAATGCTCGATTGTAGACATCGTCGATATCCTGATCTGTAACGTGACTGAATGCCCGTTTTCTAAGCCAATTTTCATGAAGAAGGCTACCGAAATTATCTAAATCGCCAGATTGCAAAAGCGACAGACCTTCGTCGACTGCATCACGAATGTATTTAAGATTTTCTCGAACAGTTTTTTTATCTATTTCTCTAGCAACTGAAACGCTGTCGCTTAGGCGTGATTTGGGAATATAGCAGAGTATCATGCGACCAAGCATCGCAGAACGAAGATTTTTCGTCAATGGGTACGGGCTTACTGAAAAGTCACTTTCGCCAGAGAAGCGAATATGATTCAGGCCTCCGTAGGCCGCGGCGATCTGGTCTTGATATCCTCCGGCCTCGTTTAGAATGTTTCTCTCCCAATGAATAACGCGTTCAGCCAGTTCCTTTCGAGATGCTAAAAGACCATCCATAGCTGTAAGACAGTTTGCTAAGCCAACACCAAATGAGGAACTACTTCCAAGTCCGCTATTACCCGGCAAATCGGCATCGTAATGAATTTCAATTTGTTCCCGATTAAAGTCTTGCAATGCCACACGTATAAGTGGATGCTGAATTTTATCGAATGAATCGCAGGTCTCGAGCCGGGAATAGGCAAGCCGGATAGAATGGCTAAAAAATGGCGGTAAATGACGCACCGTCACATAGCAATATTTATCTATTGAAGTTGAAAGTACCTGCCCACCTTCCTCACGAAAGAAAGCCGGGATGTCACTACCTCCACCAAAAAAGGAAATACGAAAGGGGGTTCGAGTAATAATCATTTATATTAATATCAACGACTTAGGAAGCGTTCACCTTGAGCAATGCGTTCCCGCCAATATTGAAGCAAATCACGCATTGTGGTGTCGAACGGAATTTTAGGTGTCCATCCCGTATGCGAGGTGAATTTAGATGTATCAGGGACCTGCAGATCTGCGTCAATTGGCCTCAGCCGCTCTGGATCGGTCTCGACTTGAATGCCTTTAACGATGGAAAATGACAGCAATGTGTCAAGCATTTCGCGAACAGTACAAGTATGTGTCCCACCGATATTGTAGTACTCCCCAGCAATTGGATTGACTGTCACAAGCAAATGATATGCGGAGACAGCATCGCGAACGTCTGCAAAAGTTCGAAGTGAATCCAGATTACCTGTCTTAACCACAGGCGGAACTAAGCCAGCCTCGATCATTGCAATCTGTTTTGCAAATGTTGATTCAGCAAATACATCACCTCTGCGCGGTCCGGTATGTGTGAACATCCGTGTAGTAATGGCTTTCATTCCATACGCTTCACCATAGTAGCGGCCAATCAAATCGGTACCAACCTTCGAAATCGCATAGGGTGAAGCGGGGTGAAACGTAACGTCCTCTGAAATGGGAAGTTTCTCTTTTGGAACCCGTCCGAAAACTTCTGAAGAAGCACAAACATGTATTACTGGATCGTTTAGCTTGCCTCGACGTATGGCCTCTAAAAGTCTTGCTGTACCGAGAATATTTGTATTGAGTGTGTCAAGAGGAGAGTCAAAGCTTGTACGTGGATAGCTTTGTGCCGCGAGATGGAAAACGAAATCAGGCTTGCTGTTTTCCAGAACATGTTGAAGCGATACGTAGTCGTTAAGATCACCGTAAACAAGCTGGATACGATCCCTTGATTCAATTTTTGAAAGCAGATGTCGAATATTATCGAATGGACTACGCCAACGACACATTCCGTAGATTTCCCAGTCGGTATTTGCCAAGAGGTAATCTGCCAAATGGGAACCAACCATGCCGGTAATTCCTGTTATCAAGACGCGTTTTGAGCTCATCTATATTTTCTCTGAGTTATATTTAAATGCAATAATTTGCAAGACCTGTACTGGTACTCATGGCGGGGAGAAAGTTTCTTTTTAGAATCGACAAAAGGTCGTCACTCGTCGGATCAAATCGTATGCCCTTTATTCCGCATTTGGACGCAGCCTGTAAATCAGTGTCTTTGTCACCAATCATGACGCACTGTTCGGGATTGAGTTCCCATTCTGCGATAGCTTTTTTAAAAAGACCCGGTTGTGGTTTTCTGCAATCACACTCAACCTTCAACTCAGCAATTCCATGAGTAGGATGATGTGGACAGTGGTACCAGCCATCGAGGTGAGCTCCTTGTTTGCGAAGCTGTACGTTGATCCATTGCATAAACGACTCAAACTGCCCTTCAGAGTAATAGCCACGAGCAATTCCTGCTTGGTTGGTGATGATAAGTACGAGAACACCCGCATCGTTTGCGGCTTTGACTGCATCGATAGCCCCAGTGGTCCACTGAAATCTTTCAGGGCTACAGACATAGCCATTATCAATGTTTAGCACCCCATCTCGGTCAAGCAGAATTGCCGGCTTTCTCTTCCATGCAGGAATCGCTGTTTGCGCATGCTCAAGGGTGTCGGGTAGTCCTATATCAAGAAAAAAACCATCGTATCCTCTGGCGAGAAGTTGCCCTTTCGAAGCAAGTCCTGGAAAAACGTCACGCTCAATGGAACATGGAGGGGGAGGAAGGTAAGAAACGATTTCCCGATTAAACGCTGCAATTCCGCCACTGACAAGACCAGATCGAGGCCGTTGCTTTTCGTGAAACTGCTTGACAACTGCACCATCGAGGATGACTTCACCGTAACGTGAAACGTCCTCAACAGAACGTAATGCCAATGCACCGATAACTTGGGATTTTTGAGCTAAAAGTGCCAAGTCATCAAAATTAATATCGAATAAGGTATCGCCATTCAAAAAATAAAACCGCTTATTAAGCGCTGATGCACAAAGAGCCAATGCACCAGCGGTACCTGCCGGCCTTTCTTCCAGCATATAACTAATTCTCACACCGTGCCGGTAACCATCCCCGAAGTAGTCAGATATAACACTGGCCAAATGCCCCACTGACAATAATACGTCGGTGACACCATGACGCTTAAGGTTCCAAATTATGTATTCAAGAAATGGGCGCCCACCAACCATTTGCATCGGTTTTGGTCGTTCCCTGGACTTTTCTCCAAGTCGCGTACCCATACCACCAGCAAGTACGACTGCTTGTGTAATCAACATAATTTAACGCTCACGAACTTTTGTTCTGTTTTCGCGGAACCAATTTACGGTTTTACCTATCCCATCTGTGAAAGATATCTTCGGTTGCCAACCAAGATCAACCATCTTGCTGGAATCGAAAATCCTCTGCATCTGCCCAGCTGGCTGAGTAGTATCATAAATTACATCTCCTCTAAAGCCACTGGCGGAGCATACTTCATGTGCCAGATCGCGGACTGATGTTAAGACATTCGTAGAAACGTTAAAGACACCCTGCGCCTCACGTTCCGCTAAAAGCATCATAGCATCAATACAGTCATCGATATATAAAAAGTCGCGACGAGCGCTGCCATCTCCCCAAATCGAAACAACAGGCTCATTTTGATCCACTGCATCACAGAAGCGACGAATCAGTCCAGGAACAACATGAGAATGCTTCGGATGATAATTGTCATATGGCCCGTAGATGTTGGCAGGCAAGCAATATAGGTATTGAACTTCTGTTGATTCTGCTAACGCCTGCAGGTGAACCAGGAGACCTCTTTTTGCATAGGCGTAAGCATCATTGGTTACTTCAGGTACCCCATCAAGAAAGTCCCGCTCATACAACACTTCCGATTCGAGGCGTTTTGGATATGCGCATCCAGTCCCCATAGCAAAGACATAACGTACTTTATGTGAAGCACATGCATTAACAACATGCGTATTGATCAATACGTTATCCGAGTAAAAATCCGCCTTGTAATTCGAGTTCGCAAAAATACCGCCAACTTTTGCTGCGAGATGATAGACAACTGTTGGCTTGAATTCCGAAAACAATTTTTTTGTTACAGATTGATCCCGCAAATCTTGTTCACTACCGACAGATAAAACTTCGTATCCTAATGAACGAAGACGATAAGTAAGATTGGTTCCTATAAGCCCCGTACCTCCCGTCACAAAAATACGATCAGTTGTTTTAAGCATAATGTATTATTTATATAAATGCTATAGTTACTTCATCAATTATAATTTTCCGGAAAAAGCTCTCTCTCAACAAGCTCAATGAGAATATGTATTACTTTAATATGTAGCTCTTGTACTCGATCGGCATACTTTCCTGCAGGTGCACATATATCAATAGACGCGAACGATGAAAGATGTGATTCGCGATGGCCCGTCAGTGTAATAACGGACATATTGTTATGTTGAGCATATTCGGCAGCTTTAATTACATTTATGCTTTTTCCGCTTGTACTAATACCTACAAGTACATCCCCTTGTCGTGCATGCGCTTCCAGGTACCTTGAAAACACATGCTCATAACCATAATCGTTTCCAACACAACTTAAGTGCCCTGGATCAGAAATTGCTATGGCCGGCAAACCCTTACGATTATCCCTATATCTACCAGAAAGTTCTTCCGCAAAATGAATCGAATCACACATTGATCCTCCGTTACCACAAACAAACACACGTCCTCCTCTTCGAAAAGCAGAAATCAGTTGCTCACCAGCAGCAGCAATAGAACTTATTGCTTTTTCGTTGCAGATGAGTGCATCGAGCACCACCTTCGATTCAAGCAATGAATTGGTCACAGTAGTATTACCGAGAATCATTTTTCTCCAATAAGTTAGGCATTACATTGAACTTGATTATATCAATCATCCAAACAAACTTCATTGTAGAATGCGTTAAGTGGTAAGCGAGAAAAGCGTAAGATCAGGTAACGTTGTCCCGTCAGGGCTTTTTGAAATGATTTGTCTACGGATTTGCCCACGAATTTGGATGAAGAGGAAGAGTTTTTTTAGGGAAGCTGATTAGCTGGTTGGCTGATTAGCAAGAGAGATTGGCTTGATGGCGGGTTAGCTTATTAGCTTAAT
>JAFLLC010000210.1 GCA_019162745.1 Deltaproteobacteria bacterium
ATAATATGGGGATTATTGCTTGTTTTCCCTCAGACTGATTAACTCGTTCTGAGGACACTAGTTCAGCCACCACCCTTCCGACCGGAGTTGTAACCTCCACTCTCACCGGTACGCGGTTCTCGTCATCTGTCAGCCAGATCAATACTTCGCGGTTGTTCCTGAAAAAACCGTACTCGCGGAACAGCGGCTTGATTACCAGCGTCTCGGCTGTGCGCATGCCCGGCAGGGACAGCTTTTCCCGCCGGAGCACCTCCACCGGCACCGGTGAACTCTTGTCGCCGTCATACAGACGCAGGATGAGAGTCGTGCCGACCGCCAGCGACTGCTGCCGGATAAAATAAAATCCCGAAATAATGTCAAGCGTGTCCAGATGTTCGAGCGGCTCGGTGCTTGAAATTTTTTTCAGCCGATCGACCCAGAAGGTTTTACGTTCATGAAACATCAGGTTAAAACCGGTGTCGCTGACCAGAGAGCCTTCCTGCTGGCGGATACGGGTCAACAGATAGCGCCCCTTGATCAGACGCGTATCGGTAGAATCGTTTACTGGATATATGGCGGACATAACGCTGGTGGAGCGGACGCTGGTGGTGATGCGCAGTTCTCCCTGCCTGTTCGTCGCCTCCAGCAGTGCGCTCCCCACCGGCATCCCCAGCAGGCTGATCTGGTAGGCCAACTTTTCCTGCTGCAGGGGGGCAATATGGTCGGGGTCCAGCCGGAACTCCCCGGGCTGTTTTTGCACCGGCTCAATTGTGTTTTGCTTGGGAGGCTCCGGTAGAGGTGCTGCTGGCACCTCGGGCTGTTCTGGAGGCAACTGAGCTGTTTCCGGCGCTGCCGGAGAGGGCGGCGGAGAAGGACGTAAAGCAGCTACGGCAATCCTGGTACGAATGTGCCGTTTTGGTGAGGGTGGCGTTTGCAGTGGTGAAGCGGTTGCCAGAGGAGGATCTTTCAGTTCAACCGTTACCGCAGCCGGGTCGCTGACCGCTTTGCCGAAATCATATGTTCCGAACCGTTCAAATAGCACACCAGCCAGGCAATGCCCCAGCACAGACAGCACGATGCAGGCGGCCAGCATAACCTTGATAGGAAGCGTATGTGTGCTATCAGATTTTTTCATGGCTCACGAAAAATGCCGCCCCCGAAAGGGGGCGGCAAACGGTGCCGATTGCAGCACACCAGTGAAAGTAAACGAAGGTCCCCCGGAGGCATGATGCCTCCGGGGAGTGTGGTACAGATTACGGACGTGCTGCAATGCCGGTTGTCGCGTCAGCCTTCAGCCAGGCTGCAGCTTCCGGATAAGTTGTCAACATTGTGGCACTAAGGGTAATTGACCCATTAGGCACACCATTGTCCATCCAGTCAATGGAGTCAAAGATAAGCCGTTTGGCGTAGATCCTGTTGTGAACATAGGCACTAGGCTCGTCACCACTTATCTTACCGTTTTGATATGCACCGTAAGCATTGTCCGGCACCGCCACGGTGTCGCTGTAATTACCCGAACCGATGGCAAGATTCAGGTAGTTAACATAACCTGCAAGATTCGAAACATAGTTGTTAAGAATGGTACTCGCCTGACCAAAACCGATTTTCTCTTCTTCAAGCTTGGTTATGGTCATTTCATAAGCACCGCCAACAGTATGGCAGGTATTGCAGAGCGCTTGATTTGTTATCGCAGTAATCGCACCCAATGAATCTTCAGTAACGGCTGCAAAACTGTGGCTCTTGCTACCCATATGACAGCTTGCACAGGGGCCAGCTTCATTTGCACCGATCGTGTCGTGCTGGAAGTGTGTTGTTGCGTTGGTGTAATCCTTGCCGGCATACTCATAACCCATATGGGTTTTTTCATTGTACATGAAGCCGGCTGTAGGTGCGTGATGCCCCTGGAACCTCGAGCTACGAGGACTTTCGACGTTGCCGCGACCGCCATGACATACTACACAGGCGGTTGATTTACCGGCATTGGTAATTGCAATCGGCTGACCCTGATAGGTAAAGTCAAGAACAGCTTTTGTTGTATTACGCAGAGTACCTTTGCCGGCGTTGCTGTGACAGCCCCAGCAGTAGAGCAGTTCATTTTGCGGAGAAGGTACCGTTGAAGCAGTTGCGGTAGCTTTTTTCCATCCAGACAGATGGGAAAAATCATTGCCTGCCCCGGTGTTGTCATAGGTGTCGGGATTGTTCAGCATGTTTTGAATACCGGTAGATGTATGGCATTTCTGGCAGGCACCACGGTTAGATGTGGCAACACCAGCGGTAACAGTCGTGGTTGCATCCCAGTCGTAATGTGCCCAGGCACCATCGGTTGTAGTGGAACCGGCAGCTAAAACGGCATTGACTTGAGCATTTGGCAGAGCAGTGGTGTTTGGATTTGCAGTTGCTGCGGCATATTTCAGTGCAAGCAGCTTGCCTGCGTGGCCGGATTGCGACCAATCGGTGTATATTGATGGTGTCGTTGTATTGCCGTATCTGGTGCCGGTTTTTGCCTCGTGACCGTGACAGTCAAAGCAGGGGTTTGAACCATTCATACGCAGATTGTACCCTTCAATGGTGCCTGCGGTAGAAGGACTGTCATAGTGTGTGGTCGCAACGGTACGGTACCAACTGGTGGCGTGGTATCCAACTGTACCTGTTAAAACGCTGTTTACAGTGGCAGCACCGTTTGCCAGCAGTGTGGCGCCATTATAGTTGTACATTGTATGGCAGCTGGTGCAGAGGTTGAACTGGTTATTCTTGTTGCCACTGGCTTTGCTCGGATTCCATGCAACATCTCTTCCCAGTGTGTCTTTTGCAAGTATGTTGCGCAGGCCGCCACCATGATCATGACAGGTTTCACATTTAAATCCCGTGTAAGCACCTGTATATGCAGGCGCAATAAATGTGCCGCCGCTAATTACCGTGCTATCACCGGTGAAGCCGCTCTTATTGGAGAGCACGGCGCCTTCATGGGTGTGACAGCGAACACATACACCTGATGTGTGTGATGGGGTGCCATCTACGTGATTTGACGTTACGAATGCGGTGTTTGAGTTGGTTGCTTGCGCAGTAATGCCATCATGGCAGCTAGCACAGCGGTTAGCATCCGGATTTGGATATGCAATCGGTCCAACGCCATTATGCTGGGCACCGCCGCCGTGGCAGGCTTCACAGCCGTTTCCGCCATTAACGTCTTTATGGGGGGAACTGTTCTGGTACTGAGTAATGATACTCTCACCCGTCAATGGCTCCACAACAGCGCTGTGACATTGAACACAGGCCGTGTCACCTACAGATGCCACCGAATCACCTGTAAGAGAAACTGTTCCTTCTTTTGAGCTTGATCCGCAGCCACCCAAAAACGCAGCCAGAGATACTGCACTCAGCATCATGATGCTTAACTTCTTAAAACTCATAGCTTCCTCCTTACTCAGATAGTGTTAATACGTTCCCGGTAAATGACACTTCAAACACATCTTTTCATTAGTTCTGTCTTTAATATTCCCCGATTTCCAGTTACGGGGATGCGGCCTGGTCTTGCCGCTTGAGTGACACTGGATACAGACATCGCCCTCAGGATGGCAGGTCTGGCACGACTGCAGGTTTCTGCGCGCCTCGGTTGAATGTTCGCCGATTGCCCAGGAGGTTGTCTGAGCATTAGCTCCAAGCATCATGTGCGACTTGATACGCAGGTTACCTTTGGGGAAACGACTGTGGCAGGAGTTGCAGAATGATACTGCGTCATGGCAACGGTAACATTGCTGCGGATTGTCCTGAGCCTTGATCGGATGAGTAGTCATGAAGTCACTGCGATGGCTCTTTGGTTTGTAGTCGCGGCCAAAGTTGCTTTGTGACAGGTTATCACCTGTGCCGCCGCCTTTGTGACAGTCAAGACACATTTTTTGTTCATGGCATTGACTGCAGTTGTTGCCGTCTTTACTTGCCAAGACCCTGTGTCCACGTACAAAATCGGCATCATGGTTCGGTGCGATACCTTCGGATTTATGGCAGGAGTTGCATTCCTTGATCGCCATGTCGCTGTATTCGGCATGAGCTGTCTTCTTTTCAGCATAAGACTTCTGCTGGAGGCAGATAAGCCCAAAGCCGAGAATTGCGAGAATAAAAACTATTTTTTTCATGCGTGCCTCCTTTCCTAGAAGTCGTAGTTGAAGACGGCGCGACCCGCCCAGTCACTTTCATACTGCTGGTTAACATTGTCCTCAATACGGAGTGACGCGGTCATGCTTTTGTTAAGCTTATACCTGCTGCCCAACCAATATTTACGGGCGGTCTCCCGACCGGTCACACGATCACGTTCATAAGTGTCGTAATGAACACCGCAGGCCAGTTCAAGAGGTTTAATGGGCTCATAAGTCACTTCAAAAGCACCGCCGTTAAGCTTCCCACCGTAACCGATGTGAAAATCATAATTCAGGTTAACCTGCAGCTTTTCAATTGGCCGAAGACGGGTTCCGAGGCCGTACACATCAGCATCAGCGCCTTCGCCATAGAACTGCTTACTGTAGCCGGCGTTGACACTGACCTTTTCGTTTACGGTGTAATCAGCGCGGAACACACCTTCCCGGTACTGATTGACGGCGAATACGGAGTAAATCGAGGAATTATCGAAGATAGGATAACTTTGATACCACTCACCGGTAAAAACAAGATCGGAGCTCGGATAATATTTGACACCAGCAAGCACTTCGCTGAAGACTTCGCTCGTCAGGTCAAGCTTGGCATTACCATAGACTTTCAGAGAATTAAGCAGGTATTGCTTGAACGAGGCGCCGATCTGATCACGAGCAACGCCTGCCTCGTCGAGCTTCATAAAATAGCTCAGCTCGGCGTCAGTTTTTTTAAACCCGACCAGATTAGCAGCGAGACCCCAGACGTAATCTTTGCTAGTGGTCGCTTCGCCATCAAGATTGAAGATAACGTTGCGCCCTCCCATAATCGAGAAGGCAACCGGTCCCACATTCTTCAGGTCTATCTTGCCCCCGTCAACAAGGGCGCTACCGGCTGCATAGCTGACAAATTGCCGACCGAGACGGATGTCAGCCTTGTCATAAAGGTTGCTGTAGTTGCCATAGAGGTAGTAGAGCCTGCCATTCAGGCCCTGACCATTCAGGATATCCTGAGTCGCTCGACCGTAGCCGGTAAATGACAATTTGCCGGCCTTATCGACCTTTGTGACTGACAGGCTGAGATATTCCCCGAACTCACCCTGCTTTTCACCAGTCAGATAATCGGTAAACCATTGGTACTGGGTGGAACTTCTGCCGTGCACTTCCGCTGACCAGGCTACGCCCGAGGAAAGCAACATTCCTATACCCGTCAGCAAGCAGAACATTCGTTTTAATGCCATCAGAGACCTCCTTTCACATTTAATACAAATCGATAGTGCCCGTATTACATGTCATTTTTAGCAGTACACCTCCTCCCGTTCTCAGGTTTGTATTCGCAGATATTTCCCTTTTTTGAAACGGCTGCCTTATACCGGGTCTTTCTTCATATGCTTTTGATAAATCGGACATTCCTGGTAGCGATCCATGCAATACTTGGCAACACTTGATACAGACCGACCAGTGACATGACAGCAGTAACAGTCATCAAAAGGATGACTCGAAAATTCACACAGACAGGGTGTGGCTGTCTGGTTCTGGGTCGTGTCCGGATTTGTCATGGTTCAGTCTTGTTAGCACAGACAGTGCCAGAGATAAAAAAGCTGTAATTGCGGGATGTTAAGCGGAGTTATACGAAAAAATACGGTATGCAAAATTGATTGTAGTATTTAAAATGAGTATCTAAAACGGATAGCAGGTGATTGGATTAGTAAAGAGGTGAACTGCTGAGGGTTGAAGCTTATCCTGATTTTTTACGAAAGAGTGTCAGTAACACCCTCATCCCAAGCTGCAAGCATCCGCTCACCCACTTCACGAAACTCTTGGTGTTCACTGATATACGCCGACAGCAATACTCTGGTATCGATCACTGAGTCGGCAATTTCCTCCAGAATGTGATTGACCCTGCCTATCGGCACCGCCAGATGCGTCACCGCAAACTTCTCCAGCACCTTTCGGGGCCACCACTTCTTCGTCCCAGCCAAAGACAGTGCCGGAACATCCTTTGGAATGTAAGCGGTCGTTGTCACTACATCGTACAACGGAGCAAGGCGTACCGGAGCACCTGGATAATCGTAAAGCACACCAAAGTTTTTCAGATGGGCATCGCCATTCCTCAACATGTTTGACACCACCAGCGAAGCAAAAAACTGCTCCCGCGCAGATTGCAGATTCTCTCCCGAAACGAACTCTTTTATACTTTTTGCGGTTCTCTCGTAGGTACTTCTGTATTTTTCTGCCGTTCCCAAGGCTTGCAAGCTGCACATATCCTCAAATCCTAACGGAGATCCATCTGCGGCCATATCAAACCGTTTCATCACAAACAGGCCGCCATTTTCCGACATACGGAACTCTGGCACCGGCAAACCGGCCTTTTGTGCCACCGTCATACAGAAAAACTCATTAGCGGCCAGACAGGGGTACTCATCACCCCAGGACTTTACGATGTAACCTCCAACGGCAGCAGCCCCGCGTTCCGTCGCACCAAGCATAACTTTCGGCTGAACGCCTGATACCCCTGAGCGGAGAGCATATTTGATTACCAACTCGTGAAACAGTTCCTTTGTGTCCGGATATGACAGCATATCATCCAGCGACTCGGCGGTTTCTACGATTCCGGGTGCTGTATCCTCCGGGAGAGAAAACCGGTTTCGCCCAACCTGGTTTCCTCCGGTTATCCGGAGTATTGTCAGATCGTCCTCGCCTGCCAGCTTCGCAATAGCGCGGCGGATCGCTTCCAATAGTGCCCCTTCCGGCAGGTTCATTTGAAAAACAGGATGTAGGTCCCGGGCCACCCAACTTTCCAGGCGTACCGGCATAGTCAGTGACACTTGGGAACGCGGCGATTCTGCAGAGTGGTCAGAGGAAAAGATATAGCGGTGGTTGTCCGTCGCCCGGTCCAGCAGACCGGACCTTTGTTCTCCAGCCCAAACAGTCAAGGCATTCATGGCTTACTTTCCTGCATCAGCTCATCTAACGTCGGAGGCGATCCCGCTGCCCGTACTCTAAGCTCCAGACCTAGGTAATCCAGAATTCTGATAAGTTTACGCACACCAATTTCCTGGATTGTACCTGACTCGATTTGTATAACCGTAGTACGGCTTATCCCAAGGTCTTGAGCCAGCTTCATTTGAGTAATGCCCCGGTGCTTACGCTCTTTTTTTATTTTTTCGCCTATATCGAATAGCATGGGAATATTCTATATGGAATCCTTTGACTCGTCAACGCAAAAATGTTCAGTATACAAAACTTTCTGATATACTAAAAGAGTATTGTTCAATATACGAAACATTTCTATTATAGATGTTCAACCATATCAGCTTACTCTTCCCCCGCTGTTATGCCGTGCTTTTCGAGACGCCGGCGAAAGGTGTAGTAGTTCATCCCCAGCATTGCGGCGGTTTTCATGCGCTTGCCGCCGCAGTACTGCAGGGCCTGTTCGAGAGACCAGCTTTCCAGTTCGTCCATAACGCAGGGAAAAGGTGGCGGCATATGTGCACGGCTTTCGATTGCTGCTGCGGAAACAACAGCGGGAGCATCCAACTGTATGCCGATATCTGAGACGCTGATGACGCTTCCTGCACTTAG
>JAFLLC010000114.1 GCA_019162745.1 Deltaproteobacteria bacterium
CAGCCCGTCGCGGAGGAGTAGTGCAAACTGCTCTGCCGGTACCGGGCGGCTGAACAGGTACCCCTGCATCTCTACGCAGTTGTTGAATGAGAGCAGTTCCATTTGAGCGCGTGTCTCCACACCCTCGGCAATGACGCTGAGTTTGAGGGTCTGGGCCATGGCGATGATGATTTCGGCGATGGCGGCATCATCGGGATTTGTGGTGATATCCTGGACAAAGGAACGGTCGATCTTGAGCCGGCTGATCGGAAAATGCTTGAGGTATGCCAGTGATGAATAGCCGGTGCCGAAGTCGTCAATGGCCAGACTGATACCCATCTCTTTGAGCTTGCGCAGGATGATGGCGGTATGTTCCGCGTTCTTCATGATGGCACTTTCGGTGATTTCCAGTTCGAGCCATTCCGGTTCAAGTCCGGTTTCCATTAAGGTGGCCGAGATCATCTCATCAAGGTGATATTGTCCGAACTGTTTCGCCGACAGGTTCACGGCCACACGGACTGACGGCAGACCCAGCTGCTGCCATGCCTTGTTCTGCCGGCAGGCGCTTTGCAAGACCCATTCTCCGATCGGGAGAATGAATCCGGTTTCCTCGGCCAGGGAGATGAATTTATCCGGCGCCAGCAGCCCGAGATCAGGGTGCTGCCAGCGGAGCAGTGCCTCCATGCCGGTTATCAGGCCGGAACGGGCATCCACCTGAGGCTGGTAGACCAGGAAAAACTCCTCCCGCTCCAACGCCTTGCGCATGGAGTTTTCCAGCAGCATCCGTTCCAGCACCTTGATATTCATCTCGCTGGAGAAAAACTGAAAATTATTGCGCTCCAGTTCCTTGGCCCGGTACATGGCCAGGTCGGCGTGTTTGAGCAGGGTGTAGCTGTCGTCGCCGTCCATCGGGTAGACAGCGATGCCGATACTTCCGGACGTGTAGATTTCCTGACCATCGATGTAGATCGGCTCTGCGATGAGCATCAGAAACTTCCTGGCAGCGACAGTGATGCCTTCAGCGCTGTTTACGCCGGCGAGGACGGCTACGAATTCGTCACCTCCCAGACAGGCCAGCGTGTCGCTTTCCCTGGTGCAGGCAGCCAGCCGCTTGGCAACTATTTTGAGCAGTTTATCCCCGGCACGGTGCCCAAGGGCGTCATTGATGTTCTTGAAACGATCCAGGTCGAGGAACAGCACACCGACAAGCTGTTGATCCCGCGACGCCTGGGCAATGGTAAGCATGAGGCGGTCATGCAGCAGGCTGCGGTTGGGAAGCCCGGTCAGGGGATCATAGTTGATCAACTGCTGGATCTCGCTTTCGGCCCGGACACGGGCCGTGATGTCCAGCATTGTGCCGGATACGAGCATGGTCCGCCCATCGGCATCGCATTCCACCTCGCCCTGACAGTTAACGACTATTTCCTCTCCGGAACTCAAAATGAGGCGGTATACATGATCGAACGGCTGACCGCTATTAGCGGCGGCAAAGATGACTTTCTTGAAGGCCGGAAGATCCAGCGGGTTAACCAGGCCGAAAACCCATTCCATTTTTATCTGCTGATGGCTATCTCGGCTCAATCCGCAGATACGGAAGAGTTCATCCGACCAGAATACCTCGTTGGTCTGAACATCCCACTCCCAGTTTCCCATGCCGGCGGCCTTCTGGACACGCATCAGTCGCAATTCAGTTTGCCGCAACGCCTTCTCGGTACGCCGCAGACGTTCAAGAGTTGTCTCCAATAGTGCCGATGAACCGGCTTCGTCTTTGATGCCAGGAAGGCGGGAGTTATTTGATATGCCCTGCGGGGTCTCGATCACGGTTCTTCTTTCTCATGTAACACGATTAAGCCCATCCTGGACGGAAGGGATTGCTGCTGTTACTGCCTTTTCTTCAAACGCCACCCTTCCTTGTTGGTCTGCGGGACACGGGAAATCGCCAGAGAATCGGGCGGCACGTCGATCGTGACGGTTGTGCCGGCCGCCACCAGTGAATTGCGGCCGACGCTGACCGGCGCCACCAACTGTACGTCGCTGCCGATGAAAACGTCGTCGCCGATAACGGTGCGGTGCTTGTTGACGCCGTCGTAGTTGCAGGTGATCGTGCCGCAGCCGATATTGACATCGCTGCCGATTTCGGCATCGCCCAGATAGGTCAGATGCGACGCTTTGGAGCCTTTCCCCATGACGATCTTCTTCGTCTCGACGAAGTTGCCGATCTTGACCTTGTCGCCAAGGGTCGTGCCGGGACGGAGATGCGCCATCGGCCCGATCGTCACATCCTCGCCCAGCTCGGAATCTTCCAGCACCGACCCGGCCTTGATGTGGCAATCATCGCCGATCCGGCAGCCGGAGATGCTGACGCCACCCTCGATCAGGCAGCCCGCTCCGATGACCGTTCCCCCACCGATCAGACCGCCGGGGTGGATGGTCGTGTCGGCACCGATCGTGACGCCACGGTCGATACAGGTGGCTTCGGGATCGATTATCGTAACGCCGTTCAGCATGTGCTCGCGGTTGATGCGGCGGCGCAGGATGCTGCCAGCTGCCGCGAGCTGAACGCGGTCGTTAACCCCCATAATTTCGTCGGCATCGGCGGTCGGCAGGGCGAGGCAGGCCAACCCCTTCCGGACGGCAATCGCCAGCAGGTCTGTCAGGTAGTATTCTCCCTGGGCGTTGTCATTACCGATTCCCTTGATATTGTTGAAGATAAATTCGGAATCCATGCAGTAGATGCCGCTGTTGATCTCGCGGATCTCCTGCTCCTCATCGTCTGCATCCTTCTGCTCGACGATGCGGATCACCCGGCCGGAGTCGTCACGGACAACGCGCCCGTATCCGTACGGATCATCCATTACTGCAGTCAGTACGGTTATTGCGGCCCGGTTGCCCTGGTGGAACGCCAGCATGCTTTTCAATGTTTTGGAGCGAAGCAGGGGGGTATCGCCGCAGAGCACCAGCAGCGTGCCGTGGAAGCCGGCCAGCTCTTTCAGGGCGCAGGCGACGGCATGTCCTGTGCCGAGCTGCTCTTCCTGCATGGCGCAGCGGATATCTGTCGCGCCTCTGAAAACGGACTGCACCGCAGACGCCTGATGACCGATCACCAGCACAATGGTGTCCGAACCAGCTTCACGGGCGGCCTCGACCGGCCAGAAGATCATCGGAGTCCCGACAACGGGGTGAAGAACCTTTATCAGCCCGGATTTCATGCGGGTGCCCTTTCCGGCTGCGAGTACAATTGAGGCAAGTGATTCCATAAGGATCACCTCCATAAAAAATGTGGAAAATGCGTCCGGCCACTTTATGCGATTGAGGGCCAAAGCGTCAAGAGATTAGCGCGGTTGCGACGTTATAACCTATCTTTAATCTTTACTTATCCGCTGGTTTGGCTATAGTACTGCGCGCTTGCTTATGTCCCTCCACTAAAGGTTGCCGATGGCTATTGCCGACGATATCATACTCCTTGACCAGAAAATGAATGAGCTGATCTCAAGGTACGAAAAGTACTTCATCGGTCTGGAAAAGCGGGAACCGCTCCAATTGCTGGGTGAAGTGGAAAAGCTGGTGCGGCGTTACAGCGGCGTGCCGATCAATAATACCATGTACAAGCACCGCTTCACGATGCTTGTGGCTCGTCTCAACACCTACCGTGAACACTGGAACCGGATTCTTAAACTGATGGAGGAGGGGCGCTACTCCCGTGACCGTTTTATCAGCAATCTGCACCTTCGCCAAAAAGATAAGCCCGGGAGTGTAGAGCCGGATATCCCTCAGGCATCATCAGCCGAAGCAGATCTTAACCGCCTCGTCCATGAATTCCGTGAAGCACGAAAAGCCTGCAGTCTGCCGGAAGACAAGATCACCCGTGAGCTGCTTGCAGCGACCATCGAAAGACAGCGACCGGCGCTGGCGGCAAAGCTGGGGACCGAAAATTTCGTCTTCAGAGTCGTTATTGAAGATGGCAAACCCAAGCTGAAAGCAGGCCTCCGCAAGCATTGATCCGGAAAAATGAGCTCCCATGACCACTTTAATCCCCCAGTCTATTGATATTATTGCCTCGCTCCGCCGTGCCGAACAACGCATAACCGTCCCGGGTCTGAAAGGGTCATCCCCGGCCCTGCTCGTTGCAGATCTGGTCAGGGGTGGCCTTGACAACCCGCTGGTGATCGCCCCGACCCAGGACGCAGCGGAGGAATTCTGCCGGGAACTGACTTTCTTCTCCGGTGGCGATCTGCACGCGGCTCTCTTTCCCGCCTGGGATGCGGCGCCATTCTCTGCTGCTTCACCGCATCCGGACGTGACCGGCGCCCGGCTGGATACGCTCTTCCGGCTGCAAAACGGACTGTCGCGGATAACCGTCATGCCTGTGGCGGCGGCGCTGCAGCGACTGCTGCCCCGAAAGGTTCTGAATGACGCTTCCTGTTATCTTATTCCCGGTGAAGAGTTTGATCGGGACGATCTGCTCACCAGGCTGATCCGGATGGGGTACGCCAACGTGCCGCTGGTGGAAGACCGCGGCACCTTTGCCGTGCGGGGCGGTATCCTGGATATCTTCCCGCCGAACCTGCCGACACCGGTCAGAATCGAGTTTTTTGGCGATACGGCCGAGACGATGCGCGCCTTTGATCCGCTGACACAACGTTCACTGCAGCCGATCGAGGAGTTGGTGCTGCTGCCGTCGCGGGAACTGCTGCTGTCGGACGAGGTGCTGGCGGATATAGGGCCGCGCCTGAAACAGCTCTGCGACGATCTCGATATCCCGGCCAACCGGCGCCGCACGATACTGGAAAATCTGCAGAATGCGGTCTACTTTCAGGGGATTGATTTTCTGCAGCCTCTTCTTCACCCCTCGCTTGAAACTATTTTTGATTACACGCCCGCTGCTCCGCTGATCCTGCTGGACCCCGAGGCTATCAATTATGCCGTCCTCACCCTGTGCGAGGAGGTTGAGGAGGGGGTTGCCAAGGCTGCTGTCGACGGTCTGGCTCATTCACCGCCGGGCGAGCTGTTCCTGACCGACGCAGAGCTGACAGCGATCATCGCGGGACGGCGTGTGATCGAGCTGCCGGGGCTGACTCTCGCTGTTCCGGGGGGAAATGCGACTTTTCCCATCCCGTGCGAAGAAAACAGCGACCTGAGGGTGACTGTGTCAAAGGAGAGCAGTCATGCCCTGGCCCCGCTGGCCCGTACCCTGCGTGATTGGCTTGACAACGGGCAGCAGGTAGCCATCGCCTGCCATCAGCAGCCGCAGGCCGAACGGCTCAAGGATCTTCTGGCGCCGTACAAAATCCCCTGCAGCATCAGCGAAGCCGGTTTTTGTGCAATTCTCCCACCACTTCAAGGGGAGGGTCGGGGTGGGGGCGGTAGTGTCAAAATCCTGGTCGGCGACCTTTCCCGCGGTTTCCGGCTCCCCTGTTCCCGTATTGTACTGATCGCCGAAGAAGAGCTGTTCGGCAAAAGGGTCAGGCGGCGCGGTGTATCGGAGATGCGCAAAAAACAGCTCCTGGCCTCCATGGCTGAACTCAAGCCGGGCGATTACATGGTACATATCGACCACGGCATCGCCCTGTACCGCGGGCTGCAGCATATCTCTGTCGGCAGCGTCGGCGGCGACTTCCTGTTGCTGGAGTACGCCGGGTCGGACAAGCTGTTTCTCCCTGTTGATCGACTTGGGTTAGTGCAGCGCTATGTCGGCCCGGAGGGGAGTCATCCGGCGCTGGACAAGCTGGGCGGAGTCTCCTGGGAAAAATCGAAGGGGAAGGCGCGCAAGAATATCGAGGAACTGGCAGGAGAGCTGCTGGAGATCTATGCCCGGCGCCAGCTCTCCGAGGGTTTCTCCTTTTCCCCCCCCGACGAAATGTATCGCGAATTCGAAGCGTCATTTGCCTGGGAGGAAACGCCCGACCAGCTCACTGCAATCCAGGATGTACTGGCCGACATGCAGCATTCCAAACCGATGGATCGCCTGATCTGCGGCGACGTCGGTTACGGTAAAACCGAAGTCGCCCTGCGTGGTGCCTTCAAGTCCGCTCTGGACGGCAAGCAGGTCGGCATCCTCGTGCCGACGACGATCCTTGCCCAGCAGCATTACGAAACTTTCCGCGAACGGCTCAAGGATTATCCGGTCACGGTCGAGGTGCTGTCCCGTTTTCGCACTCCCAAGGAACAGAAGGAAATCCTCGAACGGCTCAGGAAGGGGGATGTCGATATCATCATCGGCACCCACCGGATGCTGCAGAAAGATGTCGCCTTCAAGGATCTGGGGCTGATGATCATCGACGAGGAGCAGCGTTTCGGGGTCAAGGACAAGGAAAGGCTCAAATCGTTCCGTGCTGTCGTCGATGTCATGACCCTTACCGCCACGCCGATCCCGCGAACGCTCTATATGTCGATGATGGGGATTCGCGATCTTTCGATCATCGATACCCCGCCGGTGGACCGGCTGGCGGTAAAAACGGTTGTCGCCCGCTTCTCCGAAGAGCTGATCCGCGAAGCGGTATTGCGCGAGCTGCGTCGCGGCGGGCAGGTCTTCTTCGTCCATAACCGGGTTCAGACGATCGGCAAACGGGCGGAACTGCTTGCGGCGCTGGTTCCCGAAGCTAAAATAGCTGTCGGGCATGGGCAGATGGGGGAACATGAACTGGAAAAGGTCATGCTCGGTTTCATGCATGGCGAAACTAACCTCCTCCTCTGCACCACCATCATCGAATCCGGCCTCGACATCCCCAACGCCAATACCCTGATCGTCGATCATGCTGACAAATTCGGCCTGTCGCAGCTCTACCAGCTGCGAGGGAGGGTGGGGCGCTCCACCCAGCGCGGCTACGCCTATCTCCTCATTCCGGGGGAGGCGGCCATAAGCTCTGATGCCCGCGAACGGCTGCGGGTGCTGCAGGAAATCTCCGAGCTGGGCGCCGGTTTCCGCATCGCCACACACGACATGGAGATCCGCGGCGCTGGCGACATGCTCGGCAACCGCCAGTCAGGAACTGTCACCGAGATCGGTTTCGAGCTGTACAACCAGATGCTGGAGGAGACCATTGCCCGGATGCGGGGCGAGGAGAATATTGAGAGGGTTGAACCGGAGATCAACCTCAAGGTGCCGGCCTTCATCCCCGAGGCATATGTCAAGGATGCCGGACAGCGACTGGTGATCTACAAGAAGCTGACCCAGGCCGAAAACGAAGAAGATGTGCTGGACGTGCAGAACGAGGTGCTGGATCGTTTCGGCAAATATCCGCTCGCGACCTCCTACCTGTTCGAGATCATGAAGCTGCGGGTGCTGCTGAAGCGTTTGATCGTGCGCCAGATCGACTTCGACGGCCGTGCGGTGATCATTTCATTTCACCCGCGTACCCCGGCTCCACCCGACACCATCATCGGCATGATGCGGAGTGAACCGAAAAAATACCAGTTCACCCCGGATTACAAGCTGGTCTGTACCTTGAAGGATACTTCATTTGAGGGGATTCTTGATATGGCGAAGGGTGTGTTAACGCGGCTGTTGCCGGTTTTGTAGATACCGATATTCAGGTCAAGCGGTTTTTATCTATGTGCTGGAATTTACCGATAAATGTTCCGTTTCGGTTGATCCAAAATATAGTCACGGAGGTTGATATGTTTGGTTTGATTTGTTTGGTTTATTCAAAAGGAAAAGAGGGACATCCCCCAGTTATTGAA
>JAFLLC010000130.1 GCA_019162745.1 Deltaproteobacteria bacterium
ATCACACTTCCAGCGTATAGCCAACCAACGCAATCTGAAACTCTTTCGGGAACTCCCGCAGCAGACGCGCTGACGCTGCAAAACCGGTGCAGTGGCTGGCGGCCAGTTTTTTTATTCCCCAAGCCCGCAGTGCAGTGATCGTACTGTTGAGCTGTTCCTGACCACAAAAACCCAGGTGCGTACCGCCGATAACGGCATAAACATCACGCCTGCCGGTCACATTGGCAACATGCTCCAGAGTATTGATCAGCCCGGCATGGCAGCACCCCAGAACCAGAACAAGACCCTTTTCTGTTTCCAGAATCAGCGACTGGTCATCCGGCGTAATATCTCGTTCCTGACCGCTGCAGTCGAAGTACAAACCCTGGTCACCAGTCTCATAATCGGTCACGCGCGGGACTTCACCAGTCAGATAGATGCCGGGAGCTATGGCACGGTATTCCTTCGACAAATCGAAGGTGGCTCCCGCAACCTCCAGCTCCTCACGACCTACCGGCACACCGATCGGATAACATTCACCGGTATCTTTGACCCGGTAGCGGGGCCTGAAAATATCAGTGTGGCTGAACACCTGCTTCGCGCCATGCTCCTCCAGCAAAGGCTTAAGACCACCGGCGTGGTCATAATGACCGTGCGAGATAGCCACTTTCTTGACCAAGGAAAGATCCTTGTTCATGCGCCCGGCATTGTGCAGCAAAGTCAATCCCTGGCCGGTATCGAACAACAGCGGATCGCCAACAGCAGGTTCGATCAGGGCGGAAAAACCGTGCTCTCCCATCGTCCGGGAGATAGATCCGACCGTATTTTCACAGAGGACAGTTATGCGGAATGTCATTTGCAGCCTCCCTTCGGAAAGCGCGGCACACCCATTTTTTCAAGAATGGTAATGAGTGGGCAAAACTGAGTAAAGCCTGACTGGAAAAGGTTCAAACCGACAAAACCGGTAAACCAGAGCCAGTTGGGGGAATGAAATTGCGCCAGCAACAGTGAGATCATAATAAACGTTCCGGCTGCGATGCGCACAATACGCTCAATGTAATATTCTTCTTTCATGGTTTTACATCCCCTTATTATCGTTTTTATTAAATGTTTCCCCAGTGTCCCTGTGTTAAGAGCACGGTTTATTGGTCAATCGCTTCAACTTTATGCGGTTCTTTCCTGCGCTGTACAAGAAAATAGAGGATCGGAATGGTAATCTGCGACAGTGTTGTCGCTGCGATCTCACCGCACATCAGGGCTATGGCCAACCCCTGGAAGATCGGATCGAACAGGATGACAAAACTTCCCACGACAACAGCGGCAGCCGTTAACAGCATCGGGCGGAAACGTACCGCTCCGGCTTCAATAATCGCTTCATCGAGCGGCAGCCCTTCCCTTCTTCGCAACACAGCGAAGTCTATGAGAATTATCGAGTTACGCACGATGATTCCGGCCAGGGCGATGAAGCCGATCATGCTGGTTGCGGTAAAGAAAGCGCCAAACATGGCATGCCCCGGCAGGATACCGATCAGCGTCAGCGGGATCGGCGCCATGATAACGAGCGGCGTGGTAAAATCGCGGAACCAGGCCACAACCAGGATATAAATCAGCACCATAACAGCCCCGAAAGCGATTCCCAGATCACGGAACACTTCATAGGTGATATGCCATTCGCCGTCCCACTTCATGCCGATATGCTCTTCGCTCCATGGCTGACGTGACGCTAAAACCTCTATCTTCTGTCCGTCCGGAGTCTGGATGGCATTGATCTCATCCTGCATATTCAGTATCGCATAGACCGGCGCCTCAATTGCCCCCGCCACATCAGCGGTTACGTAAACTACGTTCTTGAGGTTTTTGCGGTAAAGGGTTTTGTCCTCACTGCCTGTTGTGACTCGAACCAGCTGAGACAGCGGTATGTTCCCCTTCGCCCCGGTTACATATATCGATGACAAGGCAGCCGTGGAACTCCGCTGACCGGCGGGAAGCCGGAGGTTGATGGTTACCGGTTCTTTCTCTTTCGGCAGGTGCAGCAGTCCGGCATCCTGGCCATTCAGAGCGATGTGCAGAGTTTTTGCGACCTCATCAACGGCGACGCCGGAAAGGGCGGCTTTCTCTCTGTCAACGGTAAAGGTAAGTTTGGATTGATCGTCCTCGCGGTACCAATCAACATCGACAACGCCCTCGGTTTTAGCCATAATCGCCTTGACCTTGGCGGCGGTTGCTGCCCGTGTGGCGTCGTCCGGGCCATAAAGTTCGGCCACGAGAGTTGCCAGCACCGGTGGACCGGGCGGAATTTCGGCAATTTTGACCCGGGCGCCGTATTTATCGGCAATAACCTTAACGAGCGGACGGATACGTTTGGCAATAGCGTGGGACTGTTCACTGCGCTCTTCTTTAGGGAGGAGGTTTACCTGGATATCGGCCATGCTTGACCCTTTACGCAGGTAATAATGACGAACAAGGCCGTTAAAATTGAACGGGGCACTGGTGCCGATATATTGCTGGAAATCAGTTACTTCAGGTACGGTCCGGAGTGCATCCCCCATCTCTTTTGTCATGCGGGCGGTCTGTTCCAGCGGTGTGCCGTCAGGGGCATCGATAATGATCTGCAGCTCGTTTTTATTGTCAAACGGGAGCATTTTTACCGTGACCGCTTTAAAATATACAAGCGAGCAGGAAATCAGCAGCAGCACGACTACACTGGCCAGGAACGCCGTGCGCCTTTTGGCGTCATGCAGAAACCGCCCCATCAAGCGGCGATAGAAAAGCGTCAGTTTCGATTCCTTTATTTCATCGTTAGCACTGTAATGTGCAGTCCCTTTCATAAACCGGTAGGCAAAATAGGGAGTAACAATAAAGGCGATAAACATGGAGAGAAGCATGGCAGTGCTGGCCCCGACCGGGATCGGACGCATGTAGGGCCCCATCAGGCCGCCGACAAAGCCCATCGGCATAACCGAAGCGATGACGGCAAAGGTGGCAAGAATTGTCGGATTGCCGACCTCGTCCACCGCTAGTATCGCCGCTTCTAGCGGCTCCATCAGCTTGGTGGTGAAAAAACGGTGGATGTTTTCGACAACAACAATTGCATCGTCGACCAGAATACCGATAGAGAAAATCAGCGCAAACAGCGTGATCCGGTTGAGGGTGTAGCCGATCATATAGATTACGAGCAAGGTCAACGCGAGGGTGACGGGGATTGCTATCGCCGCCACTGCACCGGCACGCCAGCCCATAAAGAGCGCGATCAGGATCGTAACCGATATAGCCGCCAGGAACATATGAAACAACAGTTCGTTGTTCTTTTCCCGGGCGGTCTCGCCGTAATTGCGGGTGATAGTTACCTGGACATCGGAAGGGATTGTCTTCCCCTTCATGAATTCTATTTTTTTCAGGAGGTCGTCAGCAATCCAGGTGGCATTGGACCCCGTTCGCTTGGCAACGGCAATGGTCACCGCAGCGTAATCCTGTTTGGGATTAACGGTAATTCCCTTATCTGAATGTGCGGCAGCTCCCGGTCCCATCCCGAAAAAGACATAATCTTCCGGTTCATTAAGGCCATCCTCCACCTTGGCGACGTCGGAGAGATAGACCGGTTTGCCGCCGTGCACGCCGACGATTACGCGCTTAACCTCTTCGGCATTTTCAAGGAAACCGCCGGTCTGCACCAGCATTGACGCATTACCGCTTGAAAAACTGCCCGATGGCAGTGATGCATTCCCCTTCTGCAGCGCCCCCGCAACCTGCAGCGGTGAAAGGCCGAACCCCGCCAGTCGAGGTGCGTCAAGGGTGACACGCAGCTGCCTTGAAAGCCCTCCGGTTATGGTTGTTTCAGCGGTACTTTCGCTCTTTTTAAGTTCATCTGCCAATTCACGCGCCAGCGTTCGCAGTGTCCCATGGCCATAACGCTCCGACCAGAGCGTCACCGCGAAGATAGGTACATCGTCGATTGATTTAGGCACCACCAGAGGCTCGTACGCACCCGGCGGGAGCAGACTGCGGTTGCTCATAACCTTATTGTAAAGCTTGACCAGCGAATCCTCCAGCGGTTCTCCGACCTTGTAGCGGACGGTGATGATCCCCATGCCGGGACGACTCATGGAGTAGAGGTATTCGACACCCTTGATCTCCCACAGCTTGGCCTCGAACGGCTTGACTACCCTCTCCTGCACTTCCTGCGGAGATGAACCTGGCATCGGGAGGTAGATATCCACCATCGGCACCACTATCTGCGGTTCTTCCTCTCTGGGGGTCATCTTGACGGCGAAGAAGCCGAGCAGCAGTGAGGCGCCCACAATAAGCGGTGTCAGTTTTGAGTTTATGAAAGCGCGGGCTATTTTACCGGCGAAACCGAGGTTTTCCATGGTCTATTCCACCCTTGCCCCTTCGGTAACTTTTTCAACACCGGACACAACGACTCGATCACCTGCCGACAATCCGGAAAGGATCTCCACCCGTTCACCAGTTTTACTGCCGACCTTGACGATCCGCATACGGGCAATATTATCCTTACCAAGCGTCCAGACAATAGTCAATGCGCCCCGTTCAACAATGGCTTGTTTCGGCACGGTGATACCGTTAACCGTTGTACCGAGACTGACCGCGCCGCGACCGAACATACCTGATTTCAAGCCCTTCTGTTTCAGAGCGACCTTGGCAATGAAGGTACGGCTGGCCGGGTCGGCGGCCGGGACGATCTCGGCAATTTTTGCTGCAAAGGAGAGCCCGACGGCATCAAGCGTCACCTGCAGCGGCGATCCCGGCTTGACCCTGGTTGCAATGTTTTCCGGCAGAGCCAGCTCAAGCTGGAAAGTCGAGTCATCCTCTATCGTCATCAGCGGCTGTCCCGGAAAAACGGTTGCTCCCAGATCAGCCTGTTTGCTGGTGATAACTCCCGAGATGGGAGCGGTTATCCGGGTATAACCGGACATGGTAGTGGAGGCCCTTGATCCCGCTTGAGCCTGTTTGACCCTTGATTCGGCACGTGCCACACCCTGAGCCGCCACATCTTTCTCGGTCTGCCTGACATCAAATTCCTGCCGGCTGACCGCCTGCTCCTTGAAGAGATTCTGGTAGCGGGCGAAGGTCGTATCGGCGAGCTTTTTGTGCGACACCGCTTCATCCAGTCCACGGCGGGCCTCGTCAACAGCGGCAGCTGCCACGGCGGCATTCGCCTGATTTTCCTGAGCATCCAGCTGCAGCAGCAGTTGCCCCTTGCGCACCCGGTCACCTTCACGGACACGAAGCACGCTGATGCTGCCGGGGATACGGGGCGAGACGACCGCATTAGTGCGTGCGCGGACGTTTCCGACCACCTCCAGCAGTTCCGGCACGGCAACAAGCTTGACATCCTCCAGGGTGACACCCTTGACGACAGCCGACGGCGCGACCTCAGCTTTACCTGCATCATTTTTCTTTGAGCAGCCGGCAGCAGAAAGTGCAGCGGTCAGCAGGATTGTTACAAACAGAACATAATTCCTCATTTAAGCATCTCCTTCACAAATGTTCCCGTCATATAATAAACACGGCCACCAGCCACGGCATAACCCGCCTCGGTTTCCACAAGATTCGCCCTGGCCTGGTTGAGTGCCGTCTGGGCGTCAAGCAGTTCCACCAATGTTGACAGCGAGTTTTCATAGCGCTTGGAGAGCAGCCGGACCGTTTCCTCAGCATCAGCTACCGCGTGTACGGCCACCTCAAGATGTTTGCCGGCTTCATCGCGCCGGATATAACTTTCCCGGAGTTGATACCTGACATCCTTTGTTGTTGATTCCAGCATTTCGCGTGCGGCTGCCTGACCGGACAGTGCCCGTCTGCGCTCGCTGTTGGTACGGAAGCCGTCAAATATGTTCCATTTGAGTGAGACACCTGCGGTCCAGGCTTCATTATCAGAAGTAAACGGGGCATCCTTGGCGTTCAGCTGGTATGAAGCAAAGGCGCCCACTGTCGGCAGATATTCGCTCCTGGCAAGACTGAGTGCCGCGTCCGACTTTTCAAGGGCGGTATGAGACTGTTTGACTTCAACCCGGGACTGCAGGGCGTCACTGATGACCTGATCGCTTAACTCGGGGACCGCAACACCATCCTGAAACCCGGAAATTTCAAACGGTTCTTTTCCAGAAAGGGCGGCATCAGGCAGGCCAATCAGCATCGCCAGCTTCATTTTGGCAAGAGTCAGGTTGTTACTGGCGGTGATCTGCTGCTGCTCAACCATCGAAAGATGGGTGCGGGACCGGAGTTCATCCGACTTGAGACCAACCCCGGATGATGTCCTGACGGTTGCCAGCCGCATGTTCTCACGGGCATCGGCAACAGCTTTAACAGCGGACCCCAGCTGGGCATCAGCCTTCTGAACATCGAGATAGGTAAAAAAAACCTGAAAGGCGATACCCTGGCGAGCAGCTTCCAGCTCCAGTTCCGATTTCTGCGCATCCTTGACAGCCATTTCTTTAAGCGGAGAAAGCGAAGGGACAAAGAGCGGCTGTTGAACCGTGAGGACGGTTTTGAAATCATGCCGGGTCGGGGGATTGTTTATTGTATCGAAATCACTAAATGCAAAGTTACCCTCATCGAGCTTCATCATAAACGCATTAGTCGGTGAGTTGGTTGCGGCAAAGGTTTCCTCAAATGAAACAGCGGGCAAATAGCGGGAATTGGCAATTTTGATGCCCTGTCCGGCGGCATCAGAAGCGAAACGGGCCGCCTTGATCTGATTGTTGTTTTCAAGAGCCATACTCATCGCATCCCTAAGCGACAGCTTCAACGTCTCGGCATCGGCAGCAGCGGCCAAAAACAGCAAAACCGCAGATGTAATTAGTAAACGGTACATATCCCCTCCATACATTTATAATTTTATATATATATTAATTACTGAATATGTCAACGCAAATTTTACACTGAACATACTGAGTAACAACGTCCAGGGAAGCAGAGACCGTGGTGCTTAATCCTGTTTTTTACTGCTGGATTGAGTATTCTACAGGAAGCCCCACTTTAGTCAAGGCAGGGAGTATATATCAAAGAGGAAAAATATTTTTACGGGGAATAAAAAAACAGATTACATCGCGGAAAGAGTTGTACTTGATGTGTTACTGGCAGTTCTTGCCATGTTCGGCAAAACCGTTATTGTGGTAGCTGACTACCCGGTTGCGCCCTTCCCGCTTGGCCCGGTACATTGACTTGTCGGCCCGTTCGAGCAGCGAGTGCGCGTCATCACCATCCGGCAGCAGTGATGATGTGCCGATACTGACCGTCACGCGCAGTTCAGGTATCCGGTGCAGAGGGGTTTGCTCCACAATGCGCCGCAGCTTTTCTGCCAGCTTGAAAGCATCCTCTTCGGACGTATGAGGCAGCAGAATCACAAATTCTTCACCACCAAAACGGGCAAGAATATCGGTTTGGCGCAGATCCGCCTCCAGCATCTGGATCAAATGCTGGAGGACAAGGTCACCGACCTGGTGTCCCCAAGTATCATTAACCTGCTTGAAATTATCAATATCCACCATCAGTAATGACAGATCAAGCCGGTGGCGCT
>JAFLLC010000003.1 GCA_019162745.1 Deltaproteobacteria bacterium
TCAGAACTCCATCGGCATAGCCTTGATCTGCTTGGCGGTAAATACCGGGCCATCCTTGCAGACGTAGACATTACCAACATTGCAGCGGCCGCACTTGCCGAGGCCGCACTTCATCCGGTTTTCAAGCGTGGTATAGACCTGTTCATCACTGAACCCGAGCTTCTCCAGTACCGGCAGGGTGAACTTGATCATGATCGGAGGGCCGCAAACCAGGGCGATCGTGTTCTCCGCCGACGGTGCCGTTTCTTCAAGAATTGTCGGCACAAAGCCGATCTTACCATCCCACCCGGGACCATTGCCGCCAGGGTCCACGGTTTTAACCAGGCGGACATCGGCCCGTTCCTGCCATTCCTGCAGTTCCCGTTTATACACCAGATCGGCTTCCGCCCTGGCGCCATATACGATTGTAATATCACCAAACTTGTCACGCAGATCAAGACAGTTCCAGATAAGTGTCCTCAGCGGCGGCAGAGCGATACCGCCGGCGACAAAAACCATATTCTTGCCGTAGAACTCTTCAATCGGATACGAATTCCCGTACGGCCCCCTGAACCCCATGCTGTCCCCGACTTCCAGGCGGCGCAACTCTTCAGTCACCCGTCCGACGGAGCGGAAACTGCACTCAATGTACCCGGTGCGGGTCGGTGAAGAGGCGATGCAGAAGGTTGCCTCGCCGGCGCCAAAGGCTGAATATTCGGCAAACTGGCCGGCACGGAAACTGAAACTGTCCCGGACCTGTTCATCCTGAAAAACGAGGCGCAGAGTACGGACATCGGGGGTCTCGTCGATGACTTCAGCAACGGTGGTCAGGTAGGGAAGGTAGATGTTCTTGTTAGTCTCACACATTATTTAAACCTTTTTGAATAACACGGAGAGACGGAGAACACGGAGAAAAGCAAAATCTTTACAAGGAAAAACCAAGGATCAGAATCTATTTGTGGATAAATCTTTAAGGCGGTTGCTTTTTGTCTTCCCCATGATTTTAGTTTTTGACTATCTCCGTGTACTCCGTGCCTCCGTGTTATTACTATTTTTTAGAGATTTCTTCAACGATCGCCGCAATATCAATTCCGACCGGACAAACCCGGACACAGCGGCCGCAACCGGTACAGAGTGTCTGGCCGAATTTATCGTCATAGTATTTAAACTTGTGCATGATGCGATTGCGGTACCGTTTAGGCTGCAGGTCACGCGGGTTGTGTCCCGAGGCGTGGTGGGTAAACTTCCAGAATCCGCAGGCATCCCAGCTTTTGCGGCGTTTACCGGCTTTTTCGGTCCCCTCGTCAACGATGTCGAAACAGTGGCAGGCGGGGCAGACAAAAGCGCAGGCGCCGCAACCGACACAGCGTACGGCAATGCCATCCCAGAGTGTATCTTCAAAGTGACCGTCCAGCCAACTCTTGACCTTCTTTAAATCGATCTTATCGGCCTGAGGTGCGGCAAGCGGTAGTGGTGCGGCATTATTCGGTTCCGAGAAAAGGGCGCTGTTATTGGATATCAGCGCCTCACCTTTTTCACTGTAGCTCTGGCAGGCGAATCCCCCTCCGTTTAGGGGGATCAGAAACAGGTCGCTTCCCCTGGTTTCGGCTGGAGAGAGGCCGACGGCAGTGCAGAAACAGGCGTCGTCCGCTGTTGTGCACGCCAGACCGATGACGGTTGTTTTTCTGCGCCGTTCCAGGAAGAATTCATCCTTATAGTCCCAGGAGAACACCGCATCCAGTACCGGGATTGCTGCGGCATCGCAGGGGCGCACCCCGACCAGTACCGTCTCGGGAAAGCGGGCCGGATCGATATCGGTCAGTTTGATCTGTTGCCCTTCTTTCTCGTAGGACATGATCTCTTCGCAAACAGGGAAGAAGGCTTCTTTGGCAGAACGGCGCGGCAGTTGGTCTGTCACCATTTCAACTGAGCTGTCAAGCGGTTCGTAGAGCGGGATCCCGGCGCTCATGCGCGGCGCAACGACGCGTGTACCCGAGGCAATAAGCGTGTCGATGAGGGTGTTCAGATTTTGTTGAGTGATGTATTTTTGCATTCTAAAACCTTTTTTAACGCAGAGGCACAGAGTACACAGAGAAAACATACTATTAGAAGACGGAGTAAAAACTAAATAAATTCATGGGAATCGCCGCAGGCTTTAAGTTTTTTTTGGGTTCACCCTTATAGCCTTTACAGCCGGTATTTTTTATTTTTCCTATCATGTTTGTTTTTGACGTTCTCTGTGTCCTCTGTGTCTCCGTGTTATTACGATTGTGATTATTTTATAAAACTCTGATCATCCTTCTCGGTAAACATCGTCAGCGGCCCCTTGTCGTTAATCTCAAAGCCGGCTTCGTAGTCGTAAAGCTCCTTCAGCTCTTTGGCCATTTTGCGGTTGAGGAGGTTTAAGGGAATGTCCATCGGACAGACCCGCTCGCATTCGGCGCAGCCGGCACACCTTCCGGCCAGGTGCATGGCGCGTACGATGTGCCAGGCGGTGTTGCCGGCCGGGCGGGGAGTCGTTTCAACCATCTGCGGTTTGTTGCGGTCACAGAGGCATTGTTCGCAGAAGCAAAACGGGCAGATCTGGCGGCAGGCGTAGCATTTGATGCATTTGGCAAACTGTTCTTTCCAGTAGGCCCAGCGCTCTGCCGGGGTCAGCGCTTCCAAGCGGGCGATCTCTTCCGAGTACCTGCTCTCCATCTGAGGCCCCGGCGGCAGCGTCACGCTCGGGACAAAATCGCAGCCGAGCGGCAGATGGACATCACACTCGCAGCATTTGGAGGCAATTGTCTCTGTTGTCAGGGTGGTGGCTGGTTGAACAGCGGAGGCCAGAACACCGGCGCAAGGAATACCGATCAGGTAAAGGTCTTCCCGTTTAAGCTGTGATTCCCCCATCAGTCCGACCAGGGCTTTCAGGTCGCACCCTTTGACGATGATACCGATCTTTCCTTTTTTGGGGATTTCCTTTTTGGCTTTGGTCAGATAGACGGCCAGGTTGTTGACGCAGGCTTCCGTAAATATCAGCGTTTCGGCGGCGGCGGCGTCAGTGATGATAACAGGCTGGGCTGACCCCACCCGACGGGCGGCGGCGTAGCCAATGATAGCGACCACTTCCGCTGCAGTGAACAGCCGAGAGGCCTCGGAGCGAATGGCAGCAGTAATGGTGGCATAAATTGAAGTATCGATTGGTTGAGACGTCAAAGGCAAATCCCCCTCAATCCCCCTTTCTTCAAGGGGGAGGCAAAACGTTAGATGGCGTCGTACGCTTCTTGTAATTCCGGCGTATTGATGACGCCGGACCACTGTTCTTCAAGCGCCAGATCCTTAAATTCTACCATCGGCCCCATGGCGCGTACTTTTTCAGTCAGGTCGGTGACCACCTCAACCCATTTGCCGCCTTCGGCAGCCGAAACCCAGGAAAACGCCAGGCGACCCAGATCAACACCGATAAACTCAAGCAGCTTGCGGAATGCGGCGAAACGGCGCCGAGCATGGAAGTTGCCGGCGATATAGTGACAGTCGCCCGGATGACAGCCGGAAACCAGTACCCCGTCGGCACCCTGTTGAAAGGCTTTCAGGATGAAGACCGGGTCGATGCGCCCGGTGCAGGGAAACTTGAGCACTCGTACATTAGACGGGTATTGCATGCGACTGGTGCCGGCCAGATCGGCCCCGGCGTAGGTGCACCAGGTACAGACGAAGGCGATGATCTTTGGTTCGAAGTCATGTTTTTGATTTTCTGAATGCATAAAAGATAAAACCTTTCAACACGGAGACACAGAGGACACGGAGAAGACCAAACTTTTTTTAGAGTAAAATCACCGGCAATGACTTTTTTGTTAATAATAAAAGCCTTACGCTTTCACCTTGTTTCCAGCCTTTGACGTTCTCTGTGTTCTCTGTGTTCTCTGTGCCTCTGTGTTTAAATTGATGTTACAGTGCCTCTATCATCGCGATAATCTGTTCATCAGTATAGCCATCCAGCTCTACCGATTTTGAAGGGCAGGTGGCCTGACAGGTGCCGCAACCGGCACAGACACCCGGGTTTACGTAGGCGACTATCTTGATCAAATTTCCCTGGCGGTCGCGGATCTCTTTCTCCTCCACGGCACCGTAGGCGCAAACTTTTTTACAGGCAAAGCAGCCGACACAGCCGGCTTCCCGTACCCGTGCCACGATCGGTTCCCGCTCCATCTGATCCCTGGAGAAAAGGGTCATGACCTTGGCAGCAGCGGCGCTGGCCTGGGATACGGTTTCGGGAATGTCTTTGGGACCCTGGCAGGCTCCGGCAAGATAGATACCGGCGGTGGCGCATTCTACCGGGCGCAATTTGGCGTGAGCCTCGGAGTAGAAGTGATATTTATCGTATGATATCCCTAGTTTCTGGGCCAGAGCATCGGCTCCCTTCTGCGGTTGTATGGCCGTGGCAAGTACGACCATATCGGCTTCGATCTCGACCTGGACACCGACGGAGATATCACTTCCCATGACGACGATCTTGTCCCCTTTCTGGTAAAGACGGGAGACCATGCCGCGAATGTAGACCGCTTCCTCTTCTTCAATTGAACGGCGCCAGAATTCGTCGTAGCTTTTTCCCGGGGTGCGGGCGTCCATGAAGAAAACGTAGGCCTGGCCGTCGTGTACTTTGTGGTGATAAAGCATCGTGTGTTTGGCTGTGTACATGCAACAGACCTTGGAGCAGTAGGAAATCCCTTTTTCTCTTGCTCTTGATCCGACGCACTGGATGAAGACTATCTGTTTCGGTTCCTTGCCGTCAGAGGGGCGCAGGATCTTGCCGCCGGTGGGACCGGAGGCGCTTGCCAGCCGTTCGAAGGTCATGCCGTCGATGACATCAGGGATTTTGCCATGACCGAACTCGCCGTACCCTTTGATGGGAGAGCCCTTCGGCTTTTCAGCGATGGTGTAGAGATCGAAACCGGTGGAGACGACTATCGCACCGACCGCTTCGACGATCAGAGTGTCCTGCTGTTCGAAATCAATAGCGCCGGGACCGCATACTTTCTGACAGACGCCGCATTTGCCGGTTTTGAACCAGGTGCAGTTGTCGCGATCGATGACCGGGGTGTTGGGCACGGCCTGCGGAAAGGGGACGTAGATGGCGGTGCGCATGCCGATGTTCTGGTCGAATTTGTTGGGGATCTTTTTCTGCGGGCATTTGGTCATGCAGACGCCGCAACCGGTGCATTTGTCTTCATCAACCGAGCGGGCTTTTTTCTTGATGGTGACCTGGAAATTACCGATATACCCTTCGACCAGCTCTATTTCACTGTAGGTGTAGAGCTTGATTTTGGGGTGGTTGGCAACGTCAACCATCTTGGGAGTCATGATGCACTGGGAGCAGTCCAGAGTCGGAAAGGTCTCGGAGAGTTGGGCCATATGGCCGCCGATGGAGGGCTCCCGTTCGACGAGAATCACCTCGTGGCCGCAATCGGCGATGTCCAGCGCTGCCTGGATGCCGGCGATGCCGCCGCCGATAACGAGGGCTCTTTTTGTTACCGGTACGGTGATGGTGGGGAGGATACGGTTCTTTTTGACCCGCTCGACCATCATGCCGACGATATCGATCGCCTTGACGGTGGCTTCTTCCCTGTTTTCGTGAACCCAGGAACAATGCTCGCGAATGTTGGCCATCTCGCAGAGAAAGGGATTCAGGCCGGCCGCTTCGACAGCCTTTCGGAAGGTCTTTTCATGCATGCGGGGTGAACAGGCGGCAACGACGACATGGGATAGTTTCTGTTCCTGAATGGCTTTTTTAACGAGAGTCTGGCCGGGGTCTGAGCACATGTATTTGTAGTCAGTGGAGAAGGCTACGCCGGGGAGTCGGCCAACCTCCTCTGCTACCCGCTCGACATCGACAGTTCTGGATATGTTTTCGCCGCAATGGCAGATGAATACGCCTATTCTTGACATCTAGAGCAAACCTTTCTCTTTGAGAAGCGGCATCGGGTTGACCATCATTGCGTCAAGTCCGAGTTTGTCGGCACCCAAGCCTACGGATATGCCGATCAGTTGGGTAAGATAAAAGACCGGCAGTCCGTAACTGGTGTTGTAGACCCCTTCGATTTCTTTTTGGCGGATATCAAGGTTGCCGTGGCAGAGGGGGCAACCGACCATGATGCAGTCGGCCCCGGCAGCTTTGGCGGATTCGAGGACGGCGTTGGTGAGCTGAATGACGACACCGGGGCGTGAGAGAGTGAAGTTGGCGCCGCAGCATTCGAGGCGGTGGGTCCACGCGACGGTTTCAGCACCGACCGCTTCGATAACCTTTTCCATGATGGTGGGCGCTTCAGCGCAGTCAAGGTTGGGAACATCTGCGGGACGGGTCAGCAGGCAGCCGTAGTAACATGCTACCTTGAGGCCCGACAGTGGCTTGTTCACGGCTGCGGCCAGGCGTTCGAGGCCGAGGTCTTTAGCCAGAATCTCCAGCAGGTGCTTGACGTTGCTGTCCAGCTTGACCGGTGCGTCGATGGCTTTTTCAACCTGCTTGCGTTTGACGTCGCTTACGCCGAGTACGTGCTGAGCCGTTTTGAGACGGGAAAAGCAGGAAGCGCAGGCTACGGCCATGTCTCCTTCGACTTTATCGGCCAGTTCCAGATTTTTGGCACAGAGCGATAATGATAATAGTTCATCCACGTTGTGGGCCGGGGTAGCGCCGCAGCAGAACCAGTCAGGTACTTCGGTCAGACCTATACCCAGAGCCTTGAACAGCTCCCGGGTGGAGAGGTCGTATTCACTTGCCGAGGCGTGCAGCGAGCAGCCAGGATAGTATGAATAATCGAGTAGTTTTTTCATTATAGTGCTTCACCTTTTTTGCGCATCTCTTCGATGCGGGTAAAAATCTTTTCAATTTCTGACATGTTCTTGTTTTTGCTGTGGAACACCTTCAGCTTACCTTTGGCGATCAGCTTGGGACCGAGCATCAGGTCTTTGAGGAACTGGCCGGATTTGACGTTAAAGACAGCCGCGAGGCGCATTTCGTACTGACGGCCGTAGGTGCGGATATTTTGCAGGAATAGTTTGTTGGCCAGTTGGACATAGCTTTCCTTGGAGGCGCCGTCCGAATCCCACGACAATTTGCGCAGAGCGTCCATGATGGAGGCCAGGTCAACTGTATTGGGGCAGCGGGTGGTGCAGGTTTCACAGGAGACGCAGTACCAGATGGAGCGGCCGGCAAGGACGCGCTGCCACTGACCAAGCTGCAGCAAACGCATTATGCGGTTGGGTGGGTGTTCCATAAATGTCGCCATCGGACAACCGGCCGAGCATTTACCGCACTGGAAACAACTACGCACAGAGGTGCCGGCAAGCGCCTCGACTTTACGCACAAAGTCAACGTCCATCGTTTCCTGCGAGAGGATCATTTTTTTCTTTATCATACGGACA
>JAFLLC010000073.1 GCA_019162745.1 Deltaproteobacteria bacterium
GGAAGATTGGGAGCAAGAAAGTGGAGTACGGGACGGTAGGTAGATAACAGCGTCCCCTCTGGGCCCAAGGTTGTGTCTTACTCGGCGTGCATCCGCCTTTATCGGCGGTTAAATAGCCTTTGAATCATGGAACCGCCGATGGACGCCGATGCACGCAGAGAAAAGCGGAAGAAACAGAACAAAGTATTCAGGTTTACCCCCAAGATTGTGTCTTACTCGGCGTGCATCCGCCTTTCTCGGCGGTTACAGAAGAATATTGACAATAAATACGGGAAGTGTCCCTAGTTTCTTCAATATTAGAATTGGAGACTTCTGAACTCCACTATGATACACGTATGAACCATTTTGGTGTTAGATCGCAGGTTCGTGGAGGAGGATTATATGACCAAATTACAAAAAGACCACTTGATGATTTTGCTTGAATCGATCGACAGCAAAGTCCAGATAACAATGGAATCTGTTTCAGCACTTGACAACAAGATTGATGCAGTCAGAGTAGAGTTGAAAGAGGATATAGCCATTCTTGATTGTAAAATAATGGGGTTGAGTGCACGAGTTGATGCTGTTGACAAGAAAATTGATGCTGTTGACAAAAAAGTTGATGCTGTTGACAAGAAAGTTGATGCTGTTTATGAAGAATTGGTGGCTCACAGGAATGATACTGAGTTGCATCGGCGCCCAACAAAGAGATTAAAGAAAGTAGCCTGAAACAAAAGTATCTTTAAAAAATCAGGGAAGATCTTAGAATATAAAAAGTGTAGGTTTTACACCCTTGTTACATAGTAAATTGATCATCCGTCAAAAGAATAAGAGTAGGGAAGTTGCCATTTTTAATTAAAAGGTGCCTGTCCCTCAGAAGTCTCCCCGGAGAGGACGACCATGGGACAACTTGGTAAAGTAGCCTGTCCCCTTTAGATTTTAATAGAATATAAATGTGAGTTGATGACGCTAAATCTGAAGGATTTTCGCTTTATCAGCGCTTTAAAAATCAAGGAGATATGAAATACTTTGATCATCCGTCAAAAGAATAACAGTAGGGAAGTTGCCATTATTAATTAAAAGGTGCCTGTCCCCGTTAGAAGTTTTGTAGATAGGAGCGAGATATGGACATTGTAAAGTTTGAAGCTGTTGAAAGCTATATTCTGACTATCCGTGGTGAGAAGGTTATCCTTGATAGTGATGTGGCAGAACTTTATGGTGTTGAGACGAAGAGAATTAACGAGGCAGTAAAAAACAACCCTAAAAGATTTCCGCAAGGTTATCTGTTTGAATTGACCCGCAATGAACTGGAAGATTTGCGGTCGAAATTTTCGTCCGCAAAATTTTCAAAGACAAGATCACTTCCAAAAGCCTTTACCGAAAAAGGGTTGTATATGCTTGCTACTATTTTGAGTAGTGAAAAAGCCATAGTTACAACCATTTCTATCATAGAAACCTTTGCCAAAATTAAGGCACTTTCAAGCACCATCAAGGCATTAACAACTGTGCAAGACAAGCAGGAGCAGCAAACTCTTATGCAAAAAAGTGGGCAGATTATCGCTGAAATACTGGATGATGATCTTGTCACCTACGAAAACGAAACAACAATAGAGCTGAATTTTGCGGTACTGAAATTCAAGCATACTATTAAAAAGAAGAAGAAATGAAGTTTAACAGTAAAGGTGGCAGTGGTTTAATTAAAAGGTGCCTGTCCCCTTCAGAAGCACTGAAGCATGGACTTAATATGTTGACACACCGCTGACCGATGTCGAAATTGAAAAGTTACGGACAAGTGTTAACCGCCAGAGTCCGTTTGGAAGTGCTGAATGGCAACAGCAGACAATTACACGACTTGGTTTGGAATCAACAGTGCGCCGGAGAGGACGACCATGGGACAACTTGGTAAAGTAGCCTGTCCCCTTTAGATTTCACAAAATTGCCCAGACCGGAAAACCGGTGATTTTATCTACGGGAATGAGCGTCCTGGGTGAAGTTGAAGATGCGCTTGGTGTTCTGGCTTTTGGCTATCTTGGCAAACTTGAGCCTTCAATAGAGGCCTTTCGTGCTGCGTACTGTTCTGCCCAAGGTCAGGCACTCTTGCAAAATCAAGTGACACTTCTGCACTGCACCACCGAATATCCGGCCCCGCTTGAAGATGTTAATTTAAAGGTGATGGATACTTTGATTACCGCCTTTGGCTTGCCGGTGGGATATTCTGATCACACGGAAGGCATTACCGTGCCGATTGCCGCTGTTGCCCGTGGGGCGGTGGTCATTGAAAAACATTTCACGCTTGACCGTACTCTCCCTGGTCCGGATCACAAAGCATCGCTTGAACCAGCTGACCTGAGGCAGATGGTTGCTGCCATTCGTGGTGTTGAGCAGGTACTTGGTTCCGGTAGAAAGCATCCAGCACCAAGTGAACTGAAGAACATGAGTGTTGCCAGAAAAAGCCTGGTGGCTGCATGTTCGATTACATCTGGTGAGTTATTTACAGCTGAAAACCTTGCAGTCAAACGGCCCGGAAATGGTTTGTCGCCAATGCAGTACTGGAATAATATCGGCACAACAGCGCAGTGTGATTTTGAAAAGGATGAGCTGATAACATTACAAAAGATTGAAGCCAGGCAGCAGGTTACCCAATGAAGAAAATAACTGTACAAAACACACTGGTTACGCTCACTTCAATAAATGACATGGACTATATATCCTTGACCGATATAGCACGTGTTCGCAATCCTGATGAACCGAAAGATGTAGTTAAAAACTGGCTTCGTAATCGTTCAACTATCGAATACCTAGGCTTATGGGAAAAAATAAACAATCCTGAATTTAAAGGGGTCGAATTCGACGCCTTTATAAGTCAAGCGGGTTCTAATAGTTTTACGCTGTCCCCCAGTAAATGGGTTGAAACTACCAGGGCCATCGGTATTAAAAGTACGGTAGGTCGTAACGGCGGGACATATGCTCACAAGGATATCGCGTTTGAATTCGCTTCTTGGGTTTCTGCAGAATTCAAACTCTTTCTTATCAAGGAGTTTCAGCGACTCAAGGAAGATGAATCTGCGCGTCTTGAGCTTGGGTGGGATCTAAAGCGGAGCCTGGCCAGAATAAATTACAGAATTCATACGGATGCTATCAAGGAAAGCATTATTCCACAGAGCATAACCGCTCAAAAAGCTGGATTAATATATGCGGCTGAGGCTGATGTACTGAATGTTGCTTTGTTTGGTAGGACTGCCAAAGAGTGGCGTGACAACAATAAGAGTCTGGATGGAAATATCAGGGACTATGCTACGGTTGAGCAATTGGTGGTATTATCCAATCTTGAGAGCCTGAATGCAGTTTTGATTCGGCAGGCTCTACCACAATCAGAAAGGCTTGCGGCTCTCAATGCTGTGGCAATTACTCAACTCACTTCTCTAGCTCAAAATCGCTCGGTAAAGAAACTTAAGTGAGAGGGGATGCTGCCATATGCCATAACCGCCAGAGTCCGTTTGGAAGTGCTGAATGGCAACAGCAGACAATTACACGACTTGGTTTGGAATCAACAGTGCGCCGGAGAGGACGACCATGGGACAATTTGGTAAAGTAGCCTGTCCCCTTTAGATTTCAGGTAACGAAACTAAGTATCCCGGATGTGATTCTTTTTGAACCCAAGGTGTTTGGTGATGATAGAGGCTCCTTTTAAAAGGTGCCTGTCCCCTTTAACCAAATCGCACCTGCTGAGGGTTCATTAATTAGAAGGATATGCCAAACAGTTTTTTTGGAGTGAGATATGAGTATCGTAAAGTTTGAAGCCGTCGAAGAAAATATTCTGACTATCCGTGGGGCGCAGGTTATCCTTGATAGTGATGTGGCTGGGCTTTATGGCGTGGAAACAAAGAGGATCAATGAAGCAGTTAAAAACAATCCAAATAGATTCCCACAAGGATATCTATTTGAACTAACCAGCAATGAGCTTGAAGATTTGCGGTCGAAATTTTCGTCCGCAAAATTTTCAAAGACAAGATCACTTCCAAAAGCCTTTACCGAAAAAGGGTTGTATATGCTTGCTACTATTTTGAGTAGTGAAAAAGCCATAGTTACAACCATTTCTATCATAGAAACCTTTGCCAAAATTAAGGCACTTTCAAGCACCATCAAGGCATTAACAACTGTGCAAGACAAGCAGGAGCAGCAAACTCTTATGCAAAAAAGTGGGCAGATTATCGCTGAAATACTGGATGATGATCTTGTCACCTACGAAAACGAAACAACAATAGAGCTGAATTTTGCGGTACTGAAATTCAAGCATACTATTAAAAAGAAGAAGAAATGAAGTTTAACAGTAAAGGTGGCAGTGGTTTAGTTAAAAGGTGCCTGTCCCCTTCAGAAGTCCTCATCCCCAAAAGACTTTTTCAGGAAATTGATTCTTGAAAAGAAATAGGTATTATGTCACCGGAATATTAAGGAAATTGATTCTTGAAAAGAAATAGGTATTATGTCCCCGGAATATTACGGAAGATGAAATTGAAAAGTTGCGAGGAGAAGTTTGATGGGGGACGAGTGGGTTGTAATAGTTAAATATGCTGTCCCCAGAATAGTCCCCAGAATACCCGCCAATTCTACTAAACAAATTGAGAGTTGATATTGTTATGAATTATAAGAAAAAAATCAAGAATTCGCCACTCGCTTTTAGAATAAATTCAATCTCAAAAGAAGTTTTTACAATATGGTTAGAAAATGCAAAAACGGCATATAATCTTAAACCTGACCTGATTAATAAAATCCAAAACGATAAGTTTGAAGATGTCTTTTTGAATTATTTATCGGATGCAATAAAGATTCTCGTAGAAGATAAGTCTCTCGAAAAAAAGACTGTACCAGGCTGGTCTTTTGGGTATGTATGTGGAAATGTACAAGGTAAGTTAGAGGTAACTTGGTATAACAAATACATTCTTGAAGCCAGCATAGAATACGAAAATATTTTAAAAATAAAGGCTGTTATAGAATATTTTAAGTTGGATACGTTGCTTCTTGATAAAATTGGAACTATATACAGTCATTTATTGGAGCAAAGAGTCCAGCCATCTGTAGATAAATGTGAAGTTTCGCCAAATTTAATTTCTATTTTCAAATACAAGAATAAGAATAATTCAAAAATTGATGATTTTAAAAGTAGTATTGTTGAATTGCTGTCTACAGACATACAAGCCAAAATTTTAACTTTGTTAAATTTACAGCATTATGATTGCTGTCCTGACTTAGATAAGTATTTCAATTTTGACGAAATAGTAGAGATTGCAGGGCATGAGAATTTTGCATGAATAAAAGTAGCTAGTTAGCACTATCAAAATTAATGACTGAACTCAAAGTCCTTTTTACAGGGATGAACGGGATAAAGGGGATAAAACCATCAGACCTTGCTGACGTAATGATTTTAGTTTTAACCCAAAAAATCTGAGGCTTTTATCTTGATTTTGCCGTGATCCACTGTATCCCCTTCATCCCTGTTAAATTGTTTTTTGGTGTGCTGAATAGTTACGTCAAAGCGTGATAAGGACTTTTTACGAGTGCATTAAATTACGTGCAATTTTGAAACAGGCATGGATAGAAGTAGATAGTTTTCTCGATGTTTAGATAAGGTGGATAGTTACTGTTCTCCCCCAAGGGTTTCTCAGGATTTAAGGCTTTAGGCTTTTGATTTTAATCCAGAGTAATCGTAGTAATACTGAAGCTTAAAAAAAGATTTTAGTCCAGCGTCCATCGGGTAGAGGATACTAAAAAATGGCTTCTACACAAACAAGCGTAAGCTACGAAAAAGGGAAGCTTTACGAACTTTCTCCAAACGATCTGCAGGCTGATCCAGCGCAGCCACGCAAGGTTATTGATGCCGTGGGTCTGGAAGATATCACAGCTTCGGTTGCCAAGCTTGGTGTGCTGCAACCGATACTTTTTCGGGTTGATGCTGAAGGAAATCTGATAATTGTTGCTGGAGAGCGCCGCATTACTGCCGCTCGTGCTACTGGTCTGGTTACCGTTCCATCTGTGTATATTGCCGATGCCAACTATACTGAAGTGGCGCTGGTGGAAAACCTGCTTCGTCAGGATCTGACTGCTGTGGAAGAGGCTGAGGCACTCCAGCGACTGATGACGGAACAGAGTTATACACAGGAGCAGATGGGTGTTATTGTCGGCAAGGCTCGCACGACGGTTGGTGATATTTTAACTCTCAATAAGCTCCCGCAGGAGATTCGGGATGAATGTCGTGGTGATCGTCAGATATCCAGATCGACTCTGATTGACATTGCTCGCAAGAAACAGGTACGCGGTATGACGACCGCATACAACAGCTATAAAGCGAAACAACAAAAGGTTAAGGGTATCAGGCAAAAGAAAGATATAAACGATCCTGCTGCTTTGATTGATGCCATCAATAAGATAATAGAGAAGATAAAAAGTGTCGACAAAACTTCATGGAGCGTGGATGATGCCTCTCTTTTTGAGGTCGCTCTGTTTGGCCTCAAAAGTGAGATTGAGAACTCTATAACACCCACTCTGACACCATGAATTGTGGCTGGTTTGAAGAGTAAAACTTTTGATGATGTCCGTATTCGCAAATGATATTAAGGTCTTACAAGTGCCGGTGTACCGGCACTCAATCTGTAGGAGGATGGAAGAAGAAAATGAAGGGAGTATGCGCTGAGAGAAGACCAATTACATACAAGTTTGTTTTTGCACCCAAAAAGGGGCTTTTAAGGCCAGAAAACAGATGATTTGGGGATATAAACCTTTAGATATTGAATAGTTGGCTTGGTCTGACCCCAAAAGATTCACCCGAAGGTCTAAAAACAAGGCGGTAAAGTAGCCTGTCCCCTTTAACCAAATCCATTGATTTGAATATGATTCGTGCCGGTGTGGTAAATCATCCATCCGAATGGGAGTTTTGTGGATACAACGAAATACAGAAGCCGCCTGAACGATATGGTGTAATTGATCGACTGGGTTTACAGCATCTCTGTGGATTTTCGGACACCGAGCAATTTACAGCACAACACAGACATTGGGTTTCTGAAGCTATAGTAAATGGTTGTAATCAGCGGGAAAAGTGTTGGTCAGAGAGCATTGCTATTGGTAGTTCAAGTTTTGTTGAAGAAACCAAGATTAAACTTGGGATCAAGGCAATAGGCAGAAGAGTTGAAGAGCAGAGAAATGATCAGTATGTACTGAGAGAAGAACCTGTCGCTTACAATAGTGTTTTTGACCACCAAAAGGGGCTTT
>JAFLLC010000115.1 GCA_019162745.1 Deltaproteobacteria bacterium
GTCACCGTAAGCGGCGACGGCGTATTTGCTGACAAGAACGCCGGTAACACCAAAGTTGTCACCGCTGCTCTGGCATTGGCTGGAACTGATGCCGGTAACTACAACCTGACCCAACCGACGGGCCTCACCGCTGACATCACAAAAGCAACCTTGACAACCACCGGCGCTGTTGCTCAGAACAAGGTTTACGATGCCACAACAGCGGCAACAATAATCGGTGAAACCCTTGACGGCGTGCTTCTCGCTGATGTTGTCACCGTAAGCGGCGACGGCGTATTTGCTGACAAGAACGCCGGTAACACCAAAGTTGTCACCGCTGCTCTGGCATTGGCTGGAACTGATGCCGGTAACTACAACCTGACCCAACCGACGGGCCTCACCGCTGACATCACAAAAGCAACCTTGACAACCACCGGCGCTGTTGCTCAGAACAAGGTTTACGATGCCACAACAGCGGCAACAATAATCGGTGAAACCCTTGACGGCGTGCTTCTCGCTGATGTTGTCACCGTAAGCGGCGACGGCGTATTTGCTGACAAGAACGCCGGTAACACCAAAGCAGTCACCGCTGCTCTGGCCCTTGCCGGAACAGATGCCGCCAACTACAACCTGACGCAACCGGGCGGCCTCACTGCTGCCATTAGTAAAAAGGATATATCCCTCACTGGATTCAGTGTCGCTAATAAAGTGTATGACGGCTCAGATGCAGCCAGCATAACTGTCCATGGTGCGCTGGATGGTGTTTTGATGGCCGATGCATCTAATGTCAGTGCAAATGGTGGTAGTGCCGTCTTTTCTGATGCTAATGCAGGGTTTATAAAAACTGTGAGTGGCAGCGGTTTTGCAGTTTCCGGCAGCGAGGCTGGTAACTACAACCTGACAACGACTGACATTATCAGCAGTGCTGATATAATTCGTCGACCTGTGACGGTGACGGCAGATGCCAAAGAAAAAAGTTTTGGAGCTGTGGACCCGGCGCTTACCTATCAGGCAGAAACTGTTTCGACAGGTCGCGGTCTGTTGGCAGGGGAGGTGCTCTCCGGTGATCTGACCCGCGCTGCTGGAGAAACAAGCGGCACGCACCAAATTCAGCAGGGGTCTGTTGATAACACGGCGAACCAGAATTATGATGTGTCTTTTGTTGTTGCTGACTTGACTATCAAGAGTGAACAGAAAGAAGTAATCCCCTCTTTGCCATCGACGTTGCCGTCGGTGATTCCTGGCGGCACTCCCGTTCAACTGCCAGTGATGCCAGATCCTGCGACTGGCGGAACGATTCCAGGAACGCCAGTTGATCCAGTTGCGATTCCTGTCGCACCGGCCTCAATTGGTTCCGCTGGTTTAGATAATGGCTCAGGCGCCGCAACCGCACCCGGTGGCACATCTGTTTCCGGTGGATTTATCAATGCGAGGCAGCTGGTTTTGGAGCAACCTGTGTCAGGGATGTTTATCTACCCAATACCGGAAAATACTTTCAGCCATAATAACAGTAAGGCGATTGTTGCCCTCGAAGCACGCATGGCGGACGGCGCACCACTTCCGGAGTGGATGGCTTTTGATTCTGTCCGTAAGATAGTTTCGGGGACTGCACCCAAAGGGGTTAGCGGTGAATTCAAAATAATACTTATCGCCAGAGATCAATTTGGCGGCGAGGCCCGAACAGTTTTGCGGGTAAAAGTGGGTAGATAAAGGGTTAAGCCGAGTAATTAAGCCAAAGGAGCCATTATGTCCGCACCATTTAAAATAGCCGTACTTACTGCATTCATGATCACTCGCGTCGCCTATGCCGCTGACATACCTGATTCCGGTCGTTTGCTGCGTGAAAGTGCGCCGCCACCAACGCTGGCTCCGCGTCAGCAACTGCCTCAAATCCAGCAACCGGTAGAGCAGAAGGTACCGGCGCCATCCGGCGTAAAAGTCAAAGTGACCGGTTTTGTCTTCACTGGCAACACGCTCCTCTCAAATGCTGAGTTGACCGCTCTGCTGGCTGGTTATGTTGGCAAAGAGCTGACTCTGGCTGAACTAAATGGCGTCGCCGCCAAGATTACTACAGCCTATCGGGCAAGGGGATACTTCCTGGCTTCGGCTAACATTCCGCCGCAGACTATCAAGGCAGACGCACCAATAATTATCGAAATAATCGAAGGCGTTCTGGAAGGGGTCCGACTGGAAACAAAGCCGGCTGAAACCCGCACGCCACACATCCTGCTGCAACGCTATATAGGCAGAGTACCAACAGGAAAACCGGCTGAAGAAGGCATCATTACCGACATGGTCATGCGCGCCAATGAAATCCCCGGCATCAGTTCACGCATCCTTCTGGAGCCGGGTGACAAGCTAGGAACGACCAAAGCGCTTCTCGAAGTCACCGAAGGCAAGCCATACAGCTTTTCCATCGACACCGACAACCATGGCGGTTACTCCACCGGCTATTACCGGGTAGGCTCCAATCTGGAACTTTATTCACCACTACAGTTGGGTGATCTCTTTACCCTCCGTACCCAAACCTCTTTCAGTGGCGACACTCAGACGGTGCAGGCAGGTTACAGTGCGCCGGTCTCCGCCAGCGGCACCAAGCTCGGCCTCAACTACAGCTATGTTACCTATGAGCTCGGCAGATCATTCACCGCTCTTGATGCCAGCGGTGATGCCCACGATTTCACTCTGACGGTTACCCAACCGGTTATCCGCTCACGCAGCCTCATCCTTAACCTCTCCGGCGGTATAGAAGCAAAGATACTCGACGACAGAACCGGCAGCGCCGGGCTGAAAAATAAACGCCACACAACAACCGGGCAGTTTGGCGTTAGTGGCGTAGAAATGGATGCAATGCTTGGCGGTGGCTCAACAGCCTTCTCCCTTAACTACAGCGGCGGCTCTGTCGGAATCGATGACGAAACTACAAAGATCAGCGATCAATCCGCCACTGGCCTGCATACCGACGGTGGCTACAACAAACTGGCCATGAGCTTGTCACGCAACCAGAACCTTTACAAAAACCTCTCGTTTTACACCGGTGCCAACGGTCAGTGGGCCAGCGCCAACCTTGACAGTGCCGAACAATTCTCACTTGGCGGCCCTGGTGGAGTACGGGCATTTCCGGTTAGTGAAGCAAGTGGTGATATGGGCTTTGTCTACACTGCAGAAATGCGCTATCTTTTTGATAAGCTGGGGTTAATTCCGGGGAGTATGCAATTTGCGGCTTTTGTAGATCATGGTTATGCAGTGATACACGATGAACCGATTGACCCTGCTAATACCCGCAACCTTACGGGCGTCGGTTTCGGCCTCAGCTGGTTCGATGCCGACAGCTTCAACATCCGTACCAGTGTTGCCTGGCGGACTGCAGGTGATGCAACCGGCAAGAGTGAAATGGATCAGCCGACGGTTTATTTTCAGGCGGTAAAACGGTTTTAGCACGCGCTCTTCCAGCGCAGATAGATTTGTCTATTATCCAGGGGACTTCTTGGATAAACCGCATTTTTATGTGGTGCCAGAAAAACTCATCATTGTTTTATTTTTTGCTTCAAGCTCCCCTTCTGTTTCGCTTAACCAGCAACCTCGGTAGTGGCACAGGTTGCTGATGCCCGTTTTGGGTTGTTGTGATCGGTAACAGTCTGATGCAAACGCTCCCGATCTGCTTTCTGGATGGTTGAAGCCGAGCGAATTGGGACAGATTTGGAATAAGCGGGGTTGGATGGAGAGCGGGAGGCGGTGGGGGAGTTGTTGGAGGAATTGTTGTTTTGCTTGAAAATAGTATCATTATCAGATACTATGCGACCATGAATAGTAAGCACCGGAAAACTTTACAGGCTGTATTTGCAACCCCGATTCAATCCGGTATCAACTGGGCGGATATTGAGGCGCTTATTATGATTTTAGGTGCTGAACGATACGAGGGGAATGGCTCCCGTGTCCGATTTTTACTAAATGATGTAAAGGCTACTTTTCACCGTCCACATCCGCAAAAAGAAACCGATAAAGGTGCGGTCGTTTCGGTACGAAACTTTTTAAAAGCAGGAGGGATCACGCTATGATGGAATATAAAGGGTATGTGGGCAAGGTTGAATTTGACGATGAAGCGGGTATTTTTCATGGTGATGTCATTAATACCCGTGACGTAATTACGTTTCAGGGTACAACCGTTGAAGAAATCCGCTCAGCGTTCCATGATTCGGTGGAGGATTATCTCGACTTCTGCGCTCAGCTTGGCCACGCCCCCGAAAAGCCTTTCACCGGAAAACTCATGTTGCGTCTTCCACCCGATCTACACCGGAAAGCATACATTGCAGCGCAACATACCGGTAAAAGTCTTAATGCCTGGATAGCCGATTGTATCGGAGAAATGTCCCACGCCCACTGATTTACCCCTGCAGCCGCAACCACACCGCCACCATTTCTGCCGTCGTGGCGGCCTTCAATTTGCGTCTGGCCTGTTCGCTATGTTTTTCCACCGTCCGTTCGCTTATTTCCAGATCTTCTGCTATTTGTTTCATACGCATGCCGTCGGTTACCCGTTGCACTACCTATTTTTCCCGTGGCGTCAGTACCGGTGCGGGGGCGTGCTTGCGGCTCCGTTCATCCAGATAAGCCTTGGGGATGATGGCACTTACCTGCGGTGACAGATACTGCTCCCCGGCAACAACCGTTTCAATAGCCAGTTTCAGTTCGCGGGTTGACGCCCTCTTCAGCAGAAAACCATCCATCCCTTCTTCCAAAGCCCGGGTAATCTGCAGTGGATCTTCAAGAGCCGTCAGCGCCACAACCTTTATCTTTGGCTGAACGGATTTAATCCGCCTGGTCGCTTCCACCCCATCCATATCCGGCATACGCAAATCCATCAGGATCAGATCCGGTTTAAGCAAGCGGGACTGTTCCAACGCTTCCAGGCCTGTTAATGCACTGCCTGCCAGCTCAACCCCCTCAAAACTTTGCACCAGCAGACAAAATGCCGCCTGAATCAGTTCGTCATCTTCGACAACCAGAATACGCAATGGGCGTTTCAGCTTGATATTGTCCATTTTTTGTCTTTCCTGTCGTTTATGGAGTAATCAGTTTTAGCGAAGGGAAATAGGTGCGGTAACGTGCGGCATCGCGGGTCAAAAGTGTTAGTCCTGAAATGGCCGCGTGGGCGCCGATAAAAAAATCCGGCAGAGGTGCATGCTTTGTTCCGCCAAGTTTACGGTAACGTATAAAACACTTTCCTGCCAGGAACGCGGCTTCATACGGAATTGGTTTTCTTTGGAAGAAATCCATTGGCAGAGCGGCCTCTAACTCTTCAATGAGTTTAAATCCGACTGAAATCTCCGCATAGATAATCGGATTGATGATTAACGTAGAGCTATCGGCGGCTTTTTGAAGCTGTGTGGATGACCACTCGTACCAATTTTCGTCTTCTTCCAACACATCGAGCAAAACGTTACTGTCAACAAGCACGCTGGACTCGCTCACTCTTCACCCCGGGTAAATGCCATTATTTCGTCAGTTGTCATCCGTACTGTAGCGCGTCCACGGAGCGTTTCCACCAGCCTCTTGCCCCTGCTGACCTCTTCGGTAACGGCACGTAAAAAAACCGTAGTGCCCTCCACCACAAATTCAACCTCGCTCTGAGGGAATATTCCCAGCCTCTGCCGGACGCTTCTTGGTATAGTCACCTGCCCCTTGCTGGTTACTCGCATGAGTTTGTACCCCTTTTCATTCTTTTTACAATGTAATACTTTTAAAAGTATTACATTGCGAGCTGAATATGTCAATACGGCGTCTATGTTTGTGAACGGGAAATGAGTGGGGTGTTGATGTTATTTCATTGTTAAGCGTGATTTTGACTGACACCCAGAATACGCAATGGGCGTTTCAGCTTGATATTATTCATATTTTATCTTTCCAGTTCTCTTTTTATACGGGTTTTACGCATGTATTTATACGAATTTTATTTATCTATTTATCTGTGAGGTTAATATGTTATGGAAGATATACGTGAAACAAACAGGCAGTTCAAGAAGCAATTCAGGGGGAACGCCATGAACAAAGCATACCGGTTGATATGGAGCAAAGCGAAGGAACGTTGGATTGTCGCCGCCGAGATCGTCAAGGGTAATGGCGGCCCACCACCGGTAACAGTTGCCGCTGCCGTGCTCAGTACCGTTCTGGTGTTTGCCGCTACCGGGGCTCATGCCTTGCCCATCGGCGGGCAGGTCGCCGCCGGGCAGGCGGCTATCAGCACTCCCTCTGCTACCCAGATGAACATCACCCAGGGAACAAACCAGGCGATTGTCAACTGGAACTCCTTCGGCATCGGCAGGGGTGAGGCGGTTAACATTTCCCAGCCATCAGCTTCTTCCACTCTGCTCAACCGGGTTTTAGGGAATAATCCCTCCGAAATATTCGGTTCGCTCACCGCCAATGGCCGGGTATTTCTCACCAATCCTTCCGGTATCCTCTTTGCGCCCGGTGCCAGCGTCAATGTCGGCGGTCTGGTCGCTTCCAGTCTCAATATCAAAGACAGCGATTTTCTGGCGGGAAACTATTCGTTCTTTAAAGATGGCACAGCCGGGTCAGTCATCAACCAAGGGAATATCTCCGGCGGTTTCGTCGCTCTGCTTGGTAATTCGGTGGAAAACGCCGGAACCATCGTAACCACCAAAGGAAGCACCGGTTTTGCCGCCGGTGATGAAATCACCCTCGGTTTTGATCCCGCTGGTTTGATGGCGATCAAGGTTGACAAGGGGGCATACAATGCCCAGATCAGCAACAGCGGTGTGATTGAAGCTGATGGCGGTACGGTAGTTATGACCGCCAAGGCCGCTGATGCCCTGCTGGGCAGTGTCGTCAACAACAGCGGTGTTATTCGGGCGCAAACTATGGTGGAGCGTAACGGCGAGATCATACTTGAAGGGCGCGCCCTGATCCAGACCGGCACATTGACGGCGCACAGCATTAAAGCAGACGTTACAAATCTTATCGACGCCGGACAATGGGATGCCAGCGCAACCAGCAACGGCACGGTCAGCGGCGGCAGCATCGCCATTCATGCCACCAACCATATTGAACAGACTGCCAGTGCAGTACTTAATGCCAATGGCAACGCCACTGGTGTGGGTGGCACAATCCGCATCGAGGCGG
>JAFLLC010000189.1 GCA_019162745.1 Deltaproteobacteria bacterium
TTTTTGTTGTGATCGAAAAGGTGTCATTTGTTTTCTTCTCACTTCCAACAACTATGAAATATGTAAAACCGTTGGTTCGCATGATCTCCTCATACACGACGTCTTTATCATCAACACAGGCAAATGACGTTGAAGCAAGTAGGATTGCAATAAGTGTAATAATTACTTCTTTCATTGATGGATCCTTTGCTTAACTAACTGATTTGAAAAGCTATTACAGTAACCAAGATGATTACGTTCATTCCAGTGCCCCAATCCCACCCTCATCTTGTCAACAGGTCGATACGTGGTTCTTATAAGTAATCGTTTGCGCCGAAACGCATTGTAATTGTGACAGTGTAACATTGCTGGGCATAATTTGTATTTTGGGGGTCGCCCCACCCCCCCGATCCACCGCTACTGCAATCTGAGTAAATCCCGTATTGCAGCAATAGCGATGGACTTATGTAATCCGCCCCTGTTTTCAAGATTACCTGCTCTGGAATTAGCAAGCCATGCTACGGAATCTCCACCTCCCAGTTCTTTAATTGAATTTTAGAATCAAGAATTCTGATTTCTTTGGCAAGATCGTCTGTAACTTCAAGGATATTATCTACATCAAGCGTTGTAACAAATTTGATTTCCTTTTTGGAGTATCTGCTGTCACTGATCATTGATGCTGTGACCAGACCATTATAGATATTTCGTCTGCTTTTCATAACATCTCTTCTGGTGACAGCATCAGCCAATGTTAAGCCTGGCTCGAATTCAGTGGTCATATTGGCCATATTTATCTTTTTGATGATATCCTCAAGATTAACATGCAGGGCATCAAGTTTTTTCAGCACTTTATCAGGTTTGATTGGTGGCTCGTCACCTTCCTGAATTGTTGCATAGGCATTGAGACGATTTGCCATTATTGCAATTCTTTTCTGGGTTTCTGAACGTTCAATCAACAGTTCGGCAAGTTTCATTTGGTTTTCTCCTTTTCCTTTAGCGGCCACTGTTCACTCTATTCCTTGTTTCCATTGTCATGGGTCGGGAATTTTCTGTCAATTTTTCATTTAATTATTTTACTGCACCGGCTGTTTTTAATTGCGCCTTGATCATGTCCTAACCATAGCAGGCAACTGTGGCATTTTTAGACATATAGGTAATTAAAGTTGGAGTTATTGTGTCGCATACGATCAGCTTGGCAAACTGATAAGGAATCTTGGACAAGGCGGTTTTTTAACTTGAAAGGTAGGCAACAAGTTGCTTGAGTCCCTCGGCAACCCGTGTCATACGGTCAAAGTCGAGGTGTGCTGGAATGTCTGATGGTAAATGATAATGGGGGTTACGCAGAAAAGCAGTATTGGTGATCATGACGGCTTGGTATCCGGTCTGCCAGAATGCCCAGTGATCCGAAAACCCGATTGAAGCGAAACTTTCCGGAGCGACAAGACCTTCTGATGGGAATTTTGTGGTTATTCGGAACTGTTTAATACATCGTCTGAGTAATGGATAAGATGTGATGTTCCCGCAGAATGCAATAAAATCGGCGGTATTTGGATAAAATCTGTTCAATGGCGGTGGATAAAGTTGACTGCCAATTGCCGTAGAGAAATATCCAAGACTCTCGAGGCACAACATTCCGATAATTTTCTCGTTATGCTGCCGACATCCGCGAGCATGGACAAGGCTACCCATTAGATCCGTCTGGAAGTACGGCGGTTCCTCATTGACAAAGGCCACAAAGCGTATAGTGCATCTTGGTTTGTAATCATTAAAACGGTGGGCAAGTTCCAACAGAACGGCAACACCGGAAGCGTTATCGTCAGCTCCAGGAGTACCGTGTGCAGAATCATAGTGAGCGCCTATAACTAAGATCTCATGCGGTTTTTCAGCTCCCTGAACTTCAGCAATAACATTAGTAACTTCCAGCCCCTCAATAAAGTAGCATTCACGCTTAACAATATATCCAAGTCCGGTAAACGTAGATTTTATAAAGTCAGATGCGAGCTCCAATGCTTCTGGATTTTCTGTGTTTCTAATACCTATACTCTCGGCCAACACGATTACATCCGCCTTCAGTCGGTCACTAACGCCAAACTCAGCTTCCGTTAAGGGCGGCAGTTCACCATTAAATGATGTTCCTGGAATTATCATGTTTACAATCTGATTTCCTTTGGAATTTAACATTTGCTTCTCCTTCTTGCCCCCCTGTGTCAGGACCAGACAACCTGAGAGTGGACTGAGATTCTTCTGCGTCTTTCAGTGTCGCGAAATAGGCTGATTAAACTGTTTGACAAGGACATCAGAGAAAACAAAAAACAATAGTCACAGAATAAATCGCCTCATGTTCATGGTCAATCCCTCAATAACTTTCAGATCGAATAACCAAGTCACCACGATTGTCAGTGGCATCATCTAAATGAGCTGCAATATCAGTACCTAAATTACAGAAACTGAATGTTACGCTTATAGTCCAGGATTCAATCTCGGCATCGACCATAGCAGTTGCATTTCTAGTAGCCCACTCGTTATATCTGACAAACTCTTCATCGGTAAGGGCAAATGCTTGATTATCTATCATTATGTAGCTCCTTTATTGTTCCATACATTAGCCATTTTCTGGAGCTTCGGTTCCGCCAAGGTGGCCTTGCGTATATGCGGTGTCTTGCCGTTACGCTGCTGGAATGTCGCAGTTACACGCTGCTGAATTGATAGAGTATGCTACACACCGCATAAACTTAAATCGTTATGATGCCGCTACATCGAGTATGGTAGGTACTAATAGAGTTTCAGTATTTAAATCAAGTGCTTCTCTGATCTGTTTAAACATTATGCTTGGTAACATCGGTTTTTGAATGAAGTTGATATTTTCTATGCAGCCTAAAGATTCTGAAGTATAGCCACTCATTAATATAATCTTCGAGTTTGGATCAAACTCTGAAATTTCTTTATGGGCAGAAACCCCATCTTTACGCGGCATCATTACATCCATTAACACTATATCTACGGGGCCCAAACTTTCTTTGTATTTATTAACAGCATCCTGACCATCTTCTGCCATAATGACAGTGTAGCCATGGGTTGTTAATGCGTCCGCTAAGAACTCCCGTACAAGTTCTTCATCCTCAACAAGCAAAATGGTTTCATTTCCCAAAAAAACAGGAGAGTTTGTCATTAGTTTTTCTCCGTGACACTTCAAAAAAATAGTGGAAAATGTTGGTTGTCGTGCTCCGCGTTCAACCCGAGATATGAACATCATGTCCATTGAACAGATTTTATCCTTCTTGGGATAATTAAATTATCTCTTCGGAAAACGGCAGCGTTTTGGTTTTGCTCATCAGTAAGCTATTTTGAATCTGTCACCAACTTTTCCATAGCAGCCATACATTACAAACCTTTCCCCTGTGTCAGTTGCTTCAACGACAGATTGAGTATCAAGTGTGTTGGTTAGTTTATGGGCTTTGCCAGCGTTAACTTGCTGATACGAGGTACCACTTACGGTGCTGTCACAAGAAACAAGAATAACTTCCTGAACTTTCCTGTATTGTGACTTTAAGGCGTTTTCTGGTGCTAAAGGCTGAACAGGTATTACGGCCTTTGTTGAAGCACAACCAGAAACAGCCAGCGTCAACGCAACCAAAACAAGTAACTTCTTCATGGTAAATCTCCTTTATTCTTATTTCATTCTCGGCCAAATAGCAGAGGTACGTTCTTTCTTTGGCGATAACCGCTTATTACTTCCTGAAGCTCGTCCAGATTCGGCCTGCTGTCCAAACGCCTGATGGTGGCGAGTATGCCTGCTTGCCTGGCAACATAATCGATCTCCGACACATGCATTGGGTATTCCTCAACAATCTGCATCATGCCGCGCTCGGACTCCTCTGACATTTCTCCAAGCAACTGCTCCCAACGTTTCATCTGGAACTCTTCTGACGGATGTTCGAGGTCGATCATAAGATTGAATTCCGTTGGTAGGTTGTGATTGGTGGCTGTAGATTTAGTCACCATGCAGAACAATCCCTTATTGTAGCGAAGCCTGGCGAGCAGTCCCTGCATCAAGATATCGCCCATTTTATCTTCTGATTTCGCAAGCATTTTATCGAGCAGTCCCTCATGGTCTATGAACAGGGTGATTGAGGCATCACAAGCCGCAGGTGAAAAGGCGTAATCAAGCGGCAGTATCTTGCGCTGGGTGACCGGATCAATCATTTTGTCACCTTCTGAAAATGAGATGACTTTCTGATAATCGAACGCCCGAATCTTGAGATGGCATTCTTTGGCGACACCTTCAGCTGCTTGAATTGCGGTATGAATATCGGTGGCGCTGAGTATCAGTGCCAAACCAGTCTGCCGCTCACGCAGAGACCTCCATACGTTGGCAATATTTTTTAACTCCATACGCTGCCGCTGTCGTACGGGAAAGTCATCCAGAATGATTAGCGGCGTATATGTGCGACAGACACTCTGCTCTTCAGCCAGGGTTGCGGTTTGCAGTGCTGCTGCCAGATGAAGCAGTTCTGCCGTCAGGAGTGTACTTCCTGTAGAGCTGGCAGCAGCGGTTATGGCCAAAAAAATGCTGTTACGTATTAACCCTCCGGTAAAATGGTAGCGCTCGGCAAAATCTGCCAAATTTACATCTTCAGCTAATTCAGCCGTATCAGGCATGAGTGCTTTCCACATTTCCAAACGCGTATCTGCTTCTGGAATCGGGAAGTGAACTTTCATTGTTATGCGGCGTTCAAGTGCAGGATCGAGATCAACCGGCTTGTTCGTTGCCATGATGACGATGCAGCGTGCTTTTTCAATCTCGATCAGAAGAGAACGACTGGCACTGCCATTGTTTTCAAATATGTCATCACATTCATCAAGAAAAACAATCGCTCCCTGCAGAGCAGCTTCCCTGAAGAGGGTGCTTAGAATTTCATCGTAGCTGCCAGGAATTTCCCGCATGTCATTTGCCGTCAGTGAGAAAATTTGACGATCAAAGTGTGTTGCAATGGCACGAGCCATCATCGTTTTTCCAGTGCCGCTTGGACCGTGAAAAAGCAGTGTCAGTGCTGTCCCATAACCAAAAAATGAATCAAGATGCTCGATTAATCCGTTATTTCTACCGGTCAGGTAGCTATCAATAGTGTGGACAATATCGTTCTTGAGGTGATCAGGCAGAATCACCTGGTCAAGATTAACACAGCATTTTTCCTGTTTAATGTAGCGGAAGCAGGTGTTGTAAAGATTGTTATCGCCCAGAATGAACCGTACGAATCGCTCGCATAGAAAAACTTTCTCATCCAGGATATTTGTTGTGTCATCAACGCTGCCGTTAAGAACTATAATGTCGTTGCGCATGAGAGGGCCAACAACACTAAAGTAACGGCGGCAGTCCAGCTGTTTGCCGAGATCGGAACAGAGCAGCGAAAGTAATGTTCCTATCTCCATGCCATTGCCGCGACCTTTCTCAAATTCACAATCGCCAAACAGTGAAATATAGTCCGGGGCTATGTTCTGCATAAGCAGCAACATCACCACTGAACATTCAAATGTATCCAACTGCCACTGGTTGCAGAACGATACGAAGTTGAGCGATATGCCTTTATTAATGGTCAGCATCTCTCTTCGCCGATTTTCTGAGACAATACGCTGCAACTCATTCTGAACATCATCAACAGTGGCATTTGGTGCTATCAGCGGGAAACTGGGAAAGAAGTACTCTTCATCTTCTTTCAGACCATGCTTGTTGCGCCTGATGTATGTCACCGCCAGAATCAGACTGGCTTCAAGTTCCAGTGCCTTGATATGGTCGAGGTTATCGGTAAATGGTTCCATGGCAACTCTCTCAGATATTGGTGCCTGAAATGCCAGAATCTGAGCTGGTGCCTGTGCGCAATGGCTGCTTGCTGAAACACTTAAGCTGTTCATTATGCCTCCCTCCGTCTCAAAGGTTCGATACGGTCAGCCAATCCATGTTTCAAGGTTTCTTCAGGAGACAGCCACGTATCAACATCCCGCAGGAGGTGCTTTTCCAATTCTGCCCTGTCCTTGATGCTTGAATAGGTCAGGTAATGCTGCAGAATTCGCTCATGTTCCAGATCCTCTTCTTTTCGCCCGGCAATCAACTGACTGTGGTTGCCGAAATTAAAAGCAGAAAAGCGGTGTGAGAGGATGGATGTTCTCGGAGTAATGGTTCGGCGACCCTTCTCTCCGGTCATAAATATCAATAGTCCCATACTGGCTATCATGCCAATGCCGGTAGTGTAGATTGGAATTTTCGACCATTCCATGATGTCGATTATTGAAAAACCTGCCGGACAGGAACCGCCGGGGGAGTTAATAATCATCTGGATCTGATTAACTTCGGCCTTGATGTTGTATTCGATGATCTGTTTGCAGACACCTTCTGCGGTGCCGCCGTCAATGCCGCCAGAAATGTAGATGATGCCGTAATCATCAAGACCGTTCTCTTTCTTTTCCTTACTTGAAGCTGCCATGGTATGTTCTCCTTTTCTTTGTCCCCATTGTCATGGGGAGCGAATTTTCTGTCAATTTTAAGTTCAGATATTTTTATTAAAAACTATCCTCCCTGTTTATGTTTTGACGATACCAAGCACATGTGGCATTTTCAGACACAACGGAGATTTTATTTTATTGAGGTGATGTATGTACTGGGCACGGCATCTGGTAAAAGTGTTGAAAGCGGTGGAGATCCTCTCGAAATCGGGTGGCGCTACGATGGATGAGCTGAGGTTGGGTCTTGATGTTGATAGAAGAACGTCTTACCGGATAAAGGACACACTTGAGGAACTCAATTTTCCACTCTATGAGGATACGTCAGCACTGGATGGTCGGAAACGCTACCGGTTCATGGATTCATACCTGAAGAAGCTACCAAATCTGAATATACCAGAACTCAAAATTTCACTACCTGAACTGATATCCCTCTATTTTCTCCGTGGTAACCGCAGACTGTTTAAGGGAACAGATATCGAACACAATATAGATGCGGCCTTCAAAAAACTTGACGCATTTATGCCGGAAGGCCTTGCGAATCGGCTTGATCAGGT
>JAFLLC010000166.1 GCA_019162745.1 Deltaproteobacteria bacterium
CTAAGCGACAGATACCCCGTCCGCTTGCGGCGGGGTGATTCATTTAAATTAAGCAATAGAGGAAATCATGGGTGACCAGCTTTACACGCTGATCTCAGAGGATTTTAAGTTTGTTGGTTTTAAAGCGGTAACTCCCTACAAAATTGATGAAAGTGCTTATTTCCTGCTTGCGTTGCCACCAGCGCCAGTAGGTAGGCATAACATGCGAGACTTATTAATCCAAACATATTTTCTGGGACGGTAAACGCCCTCTTTATGCACTACGATGAACTTAGCTTTCAACACATCAATTGGATTTATTGGCATGCCGTGTGTTCGCCGATGCATACCCAGCCCGTTCAATTTGGTGCGGGTATCGAGGCGCTCCAGAAGACTTATAGAAAATTGAGTAAATCTAAGTACAAGACCTCTATCTTGGATTCGAAAAATGCAAGATTCTTAAGGGACGAATTTCTAAAGATCGTAGAGGCCATGATCCCTGAAGATACGGAAGAAAAGAGAGAGTTCATAAAAAAGGCTTCCGACTTGAATAATGCTTCCAAACTTGTACAAAACGAACGATTCTATGCAAGCTTGTTTCTAAATATGGGGGATAAAGAAAAGAAAGCGTGGCAAAGACGGAACGACGCTGCGCATGGCAACACGAATAAGCCTGGCGATACTGTTGAACTGATGCGAGATATTCAACTGCTCAAGAACATTTTTCATCGAATCGTTATCAGCATGACCGGAGCCAGCAACCAATATATTGACGGATACTCGCCCAAGTTCCCAATTAGACAGCTCAGAGAGTCAGTTGAGGCATCGGATAGGTTTTTCTTCGAAGGTTGACCATGCCTGTAGTTAAGCTGGTCACGTTACAATTTTTAAAGACAAAAGTACACGATAGAGGGGCGTGTCTATATTCTTCATAAAATATGGTGGAGTACCCCTAAACGGTTGACCCACGAAATCAACTAAAACCATGTTGTTGCGAGTAAGCAGGGGCAGGAATCACACCGGCGATACGCAGTTCAGCAAGTGGGAACGAGGATAAAAATCTGGCAATTCCGGACGTCCGAAATTGGATGGATTAGAGAGTCAATTATGAGTAATGAACTGATGCCACAAACTGAAATAATCATTTATCAGACTGAAGATGGACGTACTCGCATCCAGTGTCGCTTTGAAAACGAAACCATATGGTTGACTCAGAAGCAGATGTCAGAGTTGTTTCAAATCGGTGTTACTACGATAAACCATCATCTTAAAGAGATTTTTTCCGATGGTGAGCTTCAGGGAGAGGCAACTATTCGATCTTATCGAATAGTTCAAATCGAGGGTTCACGTCAGATCACGCGTGAAGTTGAACACTACAATCTGGAAGCCATTTTGTCAGTTGGTTACAGAGTCCGCAGCCATCGTGGCACCCAGTTTCGCCAGTGGGCAACGCCCCTGCTGAGTGAGTACCTTGTCAAGGGTTTTACGATGGACGACGAGCGCCTGAAAAATCCCCCAGGCAAAGGGTATAAGGATTATTTTGACGAGCAGTTGGAGCGAATTCGTGATATTCGCTCATCGGAGCGGCGGTTCTATCAGAAGGTTCTGGATATATATGCAACAAGCGTGGATTACACCCCAAACACCGAAATGTCCCAACAGTTTTTTGCTACGGTGCAGAACAAGATGCATTGGGCTGGCCATGGGCATACAGCGGCGGAGGTTATTCATCAGCGAGCGGATGCTGCGAAACCATTTATGGGATTGAAAACAACTCGTCCAGGCGGTATTGTGCGAAAAGAGGATGTGTCTATCGCAAAAAACTATCTGAACGAAGATGAGCTTCAGGTTCTGAATCGCATAGTAATGGCGTACATCGAATTTGCCGAACTTCAGGCACTCCGTCGCAAAACAATGTCCATGCACGATTGGATTATAAAGTTGGATGATTTTTTGAAACTATCAGAGCATGAGCTACTGAATCATGCCGGGACAATTTCTGCCGAAGCTGCTAAGGAAAAAGCAGAAATTGAATATGATCGCTATCGCGCCACTGTTGACTTACTGCCCCGCCCGGTTGATAAGGATTTTGAGCAGGGTTTGCTACAAATTGAGAATCGCTCTAAAAGGAAAAGGAAGTGATCCCACGCTGTTTGCCCACAAAGAATTTGAGGAGATGAAGGCGGTACGGGAGAAAACCGGGCTCTCTCAATCTGTCTTTGCCACCATGATTGGTGTTAAGGTAAAAAACCTTGCAGAACTGGGAACAGCACCGTCGTAACCCTACCGGTGCGGCGGCCTTGTTGCCAATTTTCGACCGGGAACAGGAAACGGCAATGAAAGCGCTGCACAGTGCGGTGTCGTATATAATTCTACAAATTCTTAAACGTAAAACACCCTTGAAAGGCATATCTGATGAAACGTGAAGGCTTAATTCTTATTCTCTCGGCCCCGTCCGGCGCCGGTAAAACATCTCTTTGCCGGGAGCTATTTAAAATATTTCCCGATATGAGAGAGTCTGTCAGTTACACTACCCGGGCGCCGAGAGAAGGTGAGGTTGAAGGTGAAGCGTACCATTTTGTTACCCATGAGGTCTTTAACGGTATGGTTGAAGAAGACGCCTTTGCCGAGTGGGCTGAAGTTCATGGCAACAAATACGGCACAGCGCTGCGTACTCTTGAAGAGGCTCGAAAGAACGGCATTGATCTGGTTTTGGATATTGACTGCCAGGGTGCTCTGAAGTTAAAGGAGCAGTTTGAGGGCGGTGTGTATGTCTTTATCATGCCGCCAAGCATGGAAGAGCTTCGCCGCCGCCTTGAGGGGCGTTCGTCTGATGTTCAGGAGGTTATTGAGCGACGCATTGCCAGGGCCGCCGACGAAATCAGGGAAGCACGCTGGTATGACTACATAATCTTCAACGATGTTTTTGAAGTTGCCTGTCAGGAATTAGCGGCAATCGTGATTGCCCATCGCCGTAAAACCTTCAGAATGATGGAAAAAGTCGTGAAATTGTTTGATATCTGAACTGAATTAGCGTACAAAAGTCAATCATCTAAAGTTTCCGGAAGGAGTAAATTTATGGCTCGAGTTACCGTTGAAGATTGTCTGGAAAAAGTAGAAAATAGATTCCAACTCGTGATACTGGCTGCAAAGCGGGTAAAGCAGCTCTATAAAGGCGCGCAGCCGTTGGTTGACTCAAAGAATCGTCAGGTTGTCACCGCTCTTCGTGAGATTGCTGCCGGTAAAATCAGTTACGAAGTTTCTAAAAAACAGCGCGTATAACTTGCCTCTTATGGTGAAACTGGAATTTTCCGGTTTCACCCTTTTTTTGTCCACTCCTCGTACATTCCCAATTTATCTAATACAGGCGACGAATAACGTATGATCCGTCTCAACGACATTCTTGATAAGGTTTCAGCGTATAATCCGACTGCTGATCATAATCTGATTCGCAAGGCGTACGTGTACTGTGCCAAGGTGCATCAGGGACAGACGAGGCTGTCAGGAGAACCGTATATCATCCATCCGATGGAGGTGGCTGGACTTCTGGCTGACCTGAAGCTGGATGTCCCCAGTATTGTGACCGGCTTTCTGCACGACACGATCGAAGACACTCTGGCAACATCTGAAGATATCTCCTCGATGTTCGGGGAAGAGGTTGCTGCCCTGGTAGATGGCGTTACCAAGATCAGCAAGATTAATTTTAAAACCAAGGAAGAGAGCCAGGCGGAAAATTTTCGTAAGATGTTGCTGGCAATGGCCATCGATATTCGCGTTATTCTGGTCAAACTGGCAGACCGTCTTCACAATATGCGGACCCTGGAGTTTCAGGATGAAGTGAAACAGCGGCGCATTGCCCGTGAAACGATGGATATATACGCTCCTATTGCTAATAGGCTTGGGATTTCATGGGTAAAAGTAGAACTGGAAGACCTTTCTTTTCGCTATTTACATCCGGAATTATACTTTGACCTGGTAAAAAAAATATCCCAAAAAAAGAAGGAACGTGAATCTTTTGTTGAAGAAGCCAAGGCTATCATAGCTGAAAAGCTGGCTTACTATGGTATCAAAGGTGAAATTTCCGGTCGGAGCAAGCACCTCTACTCGATCTATCGAAAGATGGAAAAACGAAATGTCGAGTTTGAAGAGATTTACGATCTTATCGCGGTAAGAATCCTCGTTGATAGCGTTCGGGAATGTTATGAGGTTCTTGGGGTTATCCATTCAGCGTGGAAACCGATACCGGGGCGTTTCAAAGACTACATCGCCATGCCCAAGGGGAATATGTATCAATCCCTGCACACAACTGTTATCGGGCCCCAGGGTGAACGGATGGAAGTCCAGATCCGGACACACGAGATGCACAGTGTTGCTGATGCGGGAATTGCGGCACATTGGAAGTACAAGGAGGGTAAGGGGTATGACGAGAAGGAGGTCAAACGTTTTGCCTGGTTGCGCCAACTTCTCGAATGGCAGCAGGATCTGCAGGATTCCAAAGAGTTTATGGATTCAGTCAGGGTTGAACTGTTTACGGAAGAGGTCTATGTTTTCACTCCTAAAGGAGATGTAAAGGGGTATCCCAAAGGCTCTACGCCGATAGATTTCGCCTACAGCGTGCATACCGATATCGGGCATCGCTGCGTTGGAGCAAAAGTAAACGGCAAGCTGGTACCGCTCAAATACGAACTGAAGAATGGTGATATTGTCGAGGTCATAACCTCGCCGCACCATACCCCCAGCAAAGATTGGCTCAAAATTGTAAAAAGTTCCCGGGCACGCAACAAGATCAGAGCCTGGATCAAAATCGAAGAGCGCAAACGTAGTATCGTGCTGGGACGTGAAATTTGTGAAAAAGACCTGCGCAGATACTCCATAAATCTTCAAAAAATACAAAAAAGCGGTGAATTCAAAAAAATCGCCGCCGAATTCGGCTATGCGGCAGACGAAGATCTGATGGCGGCCGTTGGTTACGGGAAAATATCCAGCAATCAGATTGTAGCCAAGCTTCTTCCCGAAGAAAAACTGAAAGAGCGTGCAGAACACAAGGAATCAAGGCTTGAGTCTGTCATCAACAAGCTGAAGGGGAAATCAAGCAGCGCGGTTGAAATCGGCGGACTGGACGACGTGCTGGTACGTTTTGGCAAGTGCTGCAACCCGGTGCCGGGTGATGAAATAATTGGCTTTATAACACGGGGAAAAGGAGTAACGGTGCATGCGGCTGATTGCCAGTTTGCTCTGGAAAGCGATCCTGAACGGCGTGTTGATGTAGCCTGGAGCAAGGTTAAAACGGCAGTACTGCCGGTTAAAATCAGGGTACTTTGCCATGATGTCAAAGGGATTCTGGCGACAATTTCCCTGGCAATCACGAATTGCGAGGCTAATATTGCCAGTGCCCAGATACAGAGTACGATTGATCAACGTGGTGAAAATATCTTCGAGGTCAATGTTACTGATCTGGCCCATCTTCAGAAGGTCATGAATTCACTTATGAAAATAAAGGGTGTCATTAAAGTGGAAAGGATGAGACGATGATTAAATTCCAAGAAAAAAAACTGGAAATTTTGTCAACTGACAAAGCACCGGCAGCAATAGGGCCATATTCACAGGCGGTGAAATGCGGGGGGCTGTTGTTTTGTTCTGGTCAGATTCCTCTTGTTCCTGAAACCGGCGAGATCGAGACCGGTGATATATCCCGGCAGGCTGAGCGGGTGATGGATAATATCGCTGCTGTGTTGTCAGCTACAGGCGCCGGATTTGATGATGTAGTAAAAACTACCATTTATCTGGTCAACATGGATGACTTTGCTGCAGTTAATGAGGTGTACGGCAATCGTTTTCCAGGTCATAAGCCGGCCCGTTCGACAGTTGCCGTTAAATCTTTGCCACGCGGTGTGCTGCTGGAGATAGAAGTAATCGCCGCTCTGTAAATAGTGACGACTAAAAAAAGCCGCATCCCCTGAGAGGGTGCGGCTTGATGCTCGAGATTGATCTTAAGCTGTTTAGTACAGGATAAGTGCGTTAACAAAATCATTTCTGCTCAAAAACGCAGAAAACGATTTCTAACTTACTAAAGGGATTTTGTTACGAACCCCGAACGGATACAGCGAGTACATACTTTTACAGTAGAGATGCTGCCGTTGCTTTTGACAGCTTTAATTTTCTGAAGATTTGGATACCACACTGTACGGGTTTTGTTGTTAGCATGGCTGACATTGTTTCCGAAGCTTGGGCCTTTACCGCAAATTTCACATTTTCTAGACATATTGTTGTCCTCCGTTGATTGCTGAAAAAAATCTTATAGCAGACTGATCATGTTGTTGCAAGTAAAATATGGGATAAGCTATGAATATGATCAAGGCATTCATCACATTATGTATTATCAGTTCTGTAGTTATAACAGCACTTTTTATAGATTTTACCTATAAAACGTTTTCTTATCGGCAGAGTGCGCGGAATGCAGACGCAATAGTAGTTCTGGCTGGCGGCAAGGGACGAGTAGAAGAGGGAGTTCGCCTTTTTCGGGAGTCTCGCGCGGAATTTCTGTTTTTTGTGGGAGTTGATCCTACCGTCAGGAAAAGTGATCTGTATCGTCCGAGACGTGGCGATCCTTCTGCCGAAAATGTTATTCTTGAACAGTCATCCCGCAATACTCTTGAAAATTCAATCTTCGGACGAGACTTAATCGTACAGAGCGGTGTTCGCTCGGTGCTTCTGATCACCTCGCGCTATCATTTGAAGCGTGCTTCCATTCTGTTTCGTAATTCGCTCCCCAAAAAGATAACAATAATTCCGTATCCTGTCGATTCTGTCAACCTGAAGGAATCCTGGTGGAATCATGGCGGCAGTTTTCAACTGTTGTTTAGTGAATTTTATAAATACTGCATGTTCCGAGCTTTTTTTATGCTCGCTCCTGAGGAACTGCGGGAAAGCGTGATGCCGCCTGTTTCAGGAGGG
>JAFLLC010000206.1 GCA_019162745.1 Deltaproteobacteria bacterium
GGTACCCCTGCCAAAATTTCAACGGGTTAGCTCATCACTGAGCTGACCCGTTTTTTGTTTGGCGACAGCAGAACAAATTTTCTCGTGCAAAAGAAACGTCAAATCTCCCGGAGTATGCCAATCCACTCCTGAATGAAGAGATCAATGTACTCTCTGCTGATGGCACTGGAATGCGGTGTGATCAATACGTTGGGCTGCTGCCAGAGCAGTGAGGCAGAATTAAGCGGCTCCTCACAGAAGACATCAAGGCCGGCGCCAGCGAGTGGACCATTTTTGAGGGCAATTAAAAGGTCTTCTTCCCGATAGCAGTTACCTCGCCCCAGATTGTACAGGTAAGCTCCCGATTTCATAGCGTTGAAATGCCGTGCGTTAAAGATGGCGTCGGTTTTAGCTCCGCCCGGCAGGACAAAGACCACGTGGTCGGTGTCAGGGAGCTCCTCTTCCAGTTTGTCAAAGGTGACCATTCTATCTGCGCCGGGATAACACTCGAATCCCCCTGTCTCACGCTTGACGGCGGTAATGCTGGCCCCAAAGGCTTTAAGCAGTTCGGCCATCGATTGACCCAGCGCTCCAAACCCGATGATCATCACTTGCTGACTGAAGAGAGCCGCACAGTCGTTGTAGCCGAAGCGCCCCCAGATCCTTTTCTTCTGGTCTGCCAGTGACTTTCCGAGATGGCGGTTGAAGTACAGAATCATCGAGAGGAGGCTTTCGCGCATGACACGGCCGTGAAAGCTGCCATAAAAAGTTCTCACCCGTCCGGCAGGGTCAACATCGACCCAGTCATGCCCGGCTGCGGGCGTAAAAATAAACTTCAGCTTCGAGGCATTTGCGTACCAGTCAGATTTGAACTCCCAGGCCAGAACACAGTCGGCTTCAGGGAGTTTTTCAAGAAAATCGCGGCCCCCTGTGGCTACGCTAATACGCGCATCAGGAAGAAGCTTGCTTATCAGCTCGACATGGCGTTGTTTGAGCGAGAAGGCATCGACGCTGTTGTGCAGATGGATGAGGAGGTTGCTGATTTTCATGGAGGCACTCTTATGGATGGACTATGTTACGTTGTTTGTGTCTTTGACTTAAATCATATTGGTTATTTACAACTTTATGATATTGCAAGGATTTAGTATCGTAAAACAGAGGAAAACGCAAGTGGAACAAGCGTTTTTTGTAACAACTCAGGTCAAAGGATTAAAAGACATCTCGCTGTAAGAGTGTAAGTGATAAAATATGGAAATTTTCTTGCGGAACGATGCCGCCAGTATAAAATACGGCTCAAGTAACTGTTATTTCGAGCATTGAATACTATCAACAAAAACTGTGGATAACCCTGTTGAATCTGTGAATATGTTTCAAAAATGTCACATAAAATCCAGCTCTTTATCGGTTTGCACATCGAATATGCATGACATGTAAGTAGTTGTAATTGTGTGTCAATAGTTATTTTATACAGGTATGCAAACAGGTCTGAATTAGTCTGAAACATGAAAGACTAAAATACAGGGGAAAAATAGTGAAGGCTGCACAATCAACTGCAGCCTTCCTGGATTACAATATGCTATACAGCGAGCAGGTTTTCCTTTTTACAATCCTTTCAGATCCTTACCCGCTGCAAATTTGCCGCTTTTTGATGCGGCGATCTGCAGTTCTGCTCCGGTCTGCGGATTGCGGCCTTTACGGGCAGCACGTTCTGTAACACTGAAGGTGCCAAAACCGGGGAATGTGATCTTGTCACCGGCTTTCAACAGTTTTGTTGTGACCGAAATAAACGCGTCTACTGTTTCTGCCGCTACGTTTTTGGGTACCTCCAGCTCTTCTGCCACTTTTGCCACAAATTCTGCTTTTGTCATATTGTCTCCTTGGTTTTTGTAAGGGACGCTATCTCCCCCGAATTATTTGTTCCGATTTCCGCCAATGTAATAACACATTCAGCTCACTCATTCAACAGAACGCTTAAAACGAACCAGTCGGTTCCCTGAGAAATGATCCAATCGCATGAAAACATGTGCCGCCAAATAACAGCCAAAGAAATATCTGCAGACAATCTCGGCGCTTTTATCCCTTTCTGACGAACTCCTTGAAAAAAATGCTATTATAGCAAGCGGTCACCGGATTATGTTTAACAAGGAGAATACATAGTGAAAAATTGCATGACTGAAATGGGTACAGGAACGACAGCTGCAGGCAGTGTAAGAGTTGACGGGGAGGAGTTCTGCAAGCTCCCTGTAGACGATAAACGAGCATGTCTTGACGGGGTGCTCCCCAAGGAGAAGCTGGCCCTTATTCTGGGAGATCCGGACGCCGGGAAACTGGCCCGGTCCATGCCGCCCCATGAGTTGTATTGGCTTTTCAAGGAAAGCGGCGGTCCTGACGCCATGGAACTGCTGGGGCTGGCAAGTCCGGAGCAGTGCGTTTTCATCCTGGATATGGAACTCTGGAGCGGCTGGTCGTTTTCAGAAGATAAGGCGGTAGAATATCTGGGGTATATTATGAAAGGGAGTGAGGATCATTTTCTGGAATTACTCCCGCATCTGGATTTCAATCTCCTCTCCCTTTTCCTTGGGAGGGAGCTTGTTGTCGCGGGTGGTATCGGCGATATCAACACCGATGAAGAACGTCAGACCGATTGGGACTACACCTTTGATGATGTGTTCCTGATAAAATTCAAGAACCCCATACATGCTGAGACAATCGGCTCCTTCCTGGAACTGGTGTGTCGTCTGGACAATCCCCTGTATGCGTCGCTCATGGAAAGTGTGAGCGGCGAAGTTGACATTGAATCAGAGGAGGAATGCTATCACATAAAATCGGGACGCCTTGCCGATCTGGGTTTTCCTCCTCATGACGAGGCACTTGAAATCTATTCCCGCATTAACCCGGCCACGTTTATGCCCGATCATAACAAAGAACTGCAACAGGCGGTTGAAGCAACCACTCTCCCCAAGACGTTTCTGACCGGTAAGACTTTCTTGGAAAGGGTTGTTCTCCGGGCGGACTCGGAACTATTTCGCATGGAGCTCAATTATCTGATCAATACCGCACTGGCGGCAGATGAAGCACATCTTGCCGACATGGAGCAGATGAGGTCGGTAGTGGAGCGGGTTTACGGTTATTTGAATATTGCCCTGGAGTACCTGAGCGAGGGGGATGAAGCAAAGGGAGCAGAAATCATTAGCGGCGAATACCTGAAAAGACTGTTCCAGCTCGGGTTCAGCCTGATACTCGACCTGAAGTACAGGGCAGATAAACTTAGTGAGCCGGATTATGCCGCCAATAAAGCCCTGTCAGGACTGAAAACCGCCAGACCTCGCTACTATCGCGGTCTTGACCCTGACGGTATTGACGGCTACAGGGAATTCCGGGAGATGCAGGATGTGAAGAGCATGTCTGATTTTCTGGCAGAGCTGGAATAATGATAGATAGAGTCATATCTACATTTTTAACAAGAGCGGATAATCATTTGAAATTTGGCTGCCAGACAATCTGGAGGGGCTGAGGTCAAAGCTTGCAGCAGATAAGCCGGCAGAACAGCCGGTCACGCGACCGGCTGTTCTCAGCAGCCAGATCTCGATGATCGGGATAATTGCAAAAATAAGGAACAGGCGCAGGAACATTGTTACATCCTTTGTGGAGCAGCAGACGGCTGCTCGAAACGCTTTACGTCTGCTTCTCCGGCAGTGCCGGGGCAAAAAAATCCAATAAGCAGGATCAGATCATGCTCATAAATAACTTACTGAAATCTATGCTGACTCGCTCCTGCTCTTTCTGCAGGGTGAAGCCTCTTTTCAGCACCTCCGTTTCGATCCCCTTCATGTGCAGTGCTCCCCAGGGAATGACGACGGTATCATAGCGGACCAGAGCCTTGTCCAGATAACGGATCAGTACCATGTTCCGCCGGAGCAGGATATCATCCATGAGAATGTCGGACATTTCCGGGGTTATGTTCTTCTCTCCCCACGCATTAAGCGCCATGAACCCCTGCATGAAGGTTTTGCTCTCCTGTAACTGCTTGCCGATGGCATTAAGAATGAGGATGGTTGGCGGGCGGAACGTATTGGCATCCGCATCGGCCCTGAAGATATCGACCGGCTGTGGCTGATTCTCGCCAGCCGAATTTTGTGAAATCGGTCGGGGCGCTTCGAGCTCTTCCGCGTCAATAATACTCCCCCCAAAATGCATCTCTTTTTGGGACTCCAGTCCCAGAAAACCGGCCATTTTCCCGTAGTCGATGCTGTTATGCAGCAGATTTTCGTCATCACTGATCCCCTCGGCCAAAACGATACTCCGGCCCGATGCCGTAGAAGCCGCCAGGGCGTCGTAATACTCCTTATCCCCCATGTGAATCATCGCTGCCAGACGGATCGTCCGGTTGCCCTGTGTGTAGACACGCTCGGTCATCCGGAGTCCGCCGGGGTTAATATGCATGAAGCCCGAGGTATATCCGGCCATATATGCGTCAGCCGCCGAGAGGAGAAACATCATCAGGGTGAGCGGCACAATAAACAGGCTGACACCGCTGAAGATCAGGGTGTTTTTGAGGCCGAAAAACGGGGTGCTGAACAGTACCGGTGGCATCGTCAGTGAGCGTGCTTTCCCGTTCCGGAAATAGTAGAACGGGAGCATGCCGAGCACAACCTGGACCGCCGCTGCGATCAGCCCGAGCGTTCGGATGCCTGCGAGCGGTGGAAAAAACCAGGCGGAGAGGGGGCAGAAGAAGGCAAAGAATATCAGCGGGAGAAAGACCCGTTTGGGAAGCCTCCGGTCGATGCCGAGGCAGAGATAGACGGCAGCGGCCATGAGGGTGACGGAGCCTGACAGCAGCAGTCTCAGCTCACTGAAGGGAGCCAGCGGGGTAAGCAGGGGGACAAGCTCGTCAACAAGGGAGAAGCCTCCGTCGGCAAGAAACAGGATCAGGAACAGGTTGGCAAAAACTCTCATCGGTTATTTTTCCGGATAATAATATAGCGGCATGCTTAGGCATACGCATACGCGTCGGTGGATTTAAGCGGCAGTGCCAGGTGCACCGCTACCGAAACGAACCGCGCCCGCCCGGTTGCCAGCGCATTGCCGGGCAGGCGCTGAAGCGTCTCTGGTGTTCGGAACAAAAAACCTGACCGTTGAAACGTCCGGTATTAGCGAGGCAGAAATCACGTTCTTCCTCGCTGACCGTTTGCCCGCAGAGAGCACATGTCGGCTCTTTTTCGTCACTCATCATCATCCTCTTTTCTCATGGGCTTTTTTCCCATGTACCCGTTCATAGGCCTTGCAGAAGGGGCAGAGGTCCTGTTCGATGTTCTTCACAAAATCAAAGACCATCCCCTTCTGGTGATGCCGGGCGTGGAGGCAGACCGGGCAGAGTTCGCATATCTTTGCCAGGGATCTGTCCAGGGCCGAAGGTTCCGTGCTGTTCATAAATTTATCCTATCCTCATTGATCGTGTTGAAATGGAACCGGGTACGACCTGGTCGTTAGTTATTGCAGCAACTTCCAGAGGGCCGTTTCCATAGTGTTATTTCCCAACCAATCCCGGTTCAGCAAGCAGCAGTCTGTTTTTTGGAGTAATATCCTCCGGGATTAACTGCGTAAATACCCTGTACCCCTGAGAACGAAGCCGGGACACCCTGGCGGCATCCATTGCCAGGGGGCCATCCATCCACCCCTCAAGGCCACCGAGGTCGGCATTCTTCAGGTTATGGCAACAGGGCAATACGGCAACGACAGCCCCGGCTTCAACCGCCTTGTCGAGAATCAAATCGGTGAGAGCGCCGCACGCATGAGCTGAGACGACAATATCATGGTGATACAGCGCCACGTTACAAATATCGGTTTCAATAAACCGGATGCGATCCGTTAAACGCGGCCAAGCGATGTTCAAGGATGTTGCAAGAGTCGCAGCACTCTTTGGAATACGCCGATCTACGGCCAGAGCCACCGGAGAGCTGTCATCCAGCAGCAAAAGGATATGAGCCAGCAGCCCATGACCACATGCCAGATCGACTATTCGCCCCCCTCTGAAGCGGCGCCGCACCCGGCGAGCAACCTCCCACGCTTCGTACAACTCTTTGCGCGGCAGGCAGCCGGCATGGCAGACCGTCCGGGCAATGGCATCAAACAGAGTGTCCCCGCAAAATTTGTGGAGATCCTTTTCGGTAAGCCGGTTGTGTGACGAGCGCTCCAAGGAACTAACGGAGCTGATCGTTTGCCCGCAGAGAGCAGGTGTCAGTTGTTTCTGATCACTCATGGGCGATGATATTTTCCCTTCACTTGCCGTCCTTCAGCGCATACAGCCGTCCCTGGGCAATCTTGGCGTTTGGCGAGCCAGATCTTAATCTTTCATGTTTATGAAGAATGACGATTTGTTACATCACAAGTTCCCCGGTCACAGACATGTCTTTTGGGCAGATAAGGACGAAGACGGGCGAACCCTTTGTACAGAAGACGGGCGACAGGATTTATCAACGGTATATGTATGATGGTTCCCATGATACCATACAGTGTTGAAGCTGGAAATGCTTGCCAGATGGCCCAAAAGGATTCCACGCCGCAATATATTCTGCCGCTTCGGTCAATGACATGCAGTTCGTACATAAAAGCATCCCGGCCGATGTGGTACGACTCCGGATTGAAGTTCGGCGAATTAATATCAACAGCGGCAAGTCTCCCTCCGTGATCCTGGCGGAGATAGTGTTCAATCTCCGCGGCACAGACAGAGCACGAGCCGTCATAAAATATCTTTATGGGGAAATCTGGTTGTTTTGACATGGTAACCTCGTTATGTAAGGTTCAGGAATATCCGCTGGTGCAGATATTGTGCAGCAAGTGCAATATTTGCGCTAAATAATGTCTAAGGGCTTCAAAACAACGCAGCTTGTGCTGTAATTTGGGCCGTTACGCTTTTGGCATACATGATGCTAAAAAATACTTAAG
>JAFLLC010000196.1 GCA_019162745.1 Deltaproteobacteria bacterium
AGGCGATCATGCTGTTGGATATTGAGTCAATTCTATCCAGTGTTGTCGGCATAGAGCGGGATCTCTCAAGTGTCGCCATGACCGAGGTTGAAGGGAAAGGGAGCGGCCGGCACGTTCTTGTTGTTGATGATTCGCGTACGGCTATCATGCTGCTGCAATCGGTACTTGATAAAATGGGCTTCACCAATACAGCGGTGATGTCGGCCGACAAGGCGCTGGAATATCTGGCAAAGGAACACAACAGGGTCGATCTGGTGATCTCGGATATCGAAATGCCTGGTATGGACGGTTTTACGTTCACCCGCACATTGCGGGAGCATGGTGATTACAAAAATCTCAAGATTATTCTGCATAGCTCGATGAGTAACCCCTCCAACAGGCTGAAGGCCGAGCAGGCAGGTGCCAACAAGTTTGTGGCTAAATTTGATCCGGATTCACTTTCAGAGGAAATATTCAGTCTGGTTGAGGGGAAAGAGGGCATAGGTTATAGGTTATAGGAAAGTTAAAAGTCTTAATTTGTTACCTGCACCCTGTCCCATTAAGAGGAGTTATATATGAATATAACCGATGAAAAGTTGATTGAAGAGCTGTCAAACCGTTTCGCCCAAAGCCGCAAGGCTTTTTCTGATTTAAGCGTGGTCAACGGCAAGCTGCTTGAGATGAACGAACGGCTGGAGCGCTCTGAAGCGCTTAAAAGTAATTTCCTCTCCAATATCCGTAACGAAATAAATAACCCTCTTAACGCCATTATCGGTCTGGCCGGCCAGTTGGCAATTGTCGGAGAGGGAAATAAAGAAATTACATTCTTGTCTTCATTGATCGGCGCAGAAGCCAACCATCTTGATTTTCAGCTGCGGAATATATTCATGGCGGCGGAACTGGAAGCGGGAGAGGCCAACCCTCGCTGCGTGAAGGTTCATATCGCGACATCCTTGCGTGATCTGGTGGATTCTTTTCGGCATACGGCGGCTAAGAAAAATGTATCACTTCAGCTGATCCTGCCGGAATATGAAGATGGCGCTCTTGCCGCCATTGATGTTGAAAAATTCCAGATTATTATCTCAAACCTGTTGTCAAATGCGATTGAGTACAGCAACGTTGGCGGTGTCGTAGAGGTTTCAATCTCAGTTGGCGGTGATGGTTGTCTGCAGATTTCTGTGCAGGATCATGGTGTCGGGATTGCACCGGAAGACCAGCAGCGCATATTCGACCGCTTTGTCCAGTTGGAAACCGGTACAACCCGCTCGCATCTGGGTCATGGTTTGGGGCTAAGCATTACAAAAACACTTGTGGATCTCATGCAGGGAAGCATAAAACTGGATAGTTCGCTTGGCCAGGGAACACGCTTTACGGTAATATTGCCGCCATGCTCTATTTTAGAAGATGAAGACTCGTTTTCTGAAGCGGGAAATCTGTTTCTTTTTGACAATATGAGTGAGGCATAGAGAACGTGGGCTGTGGAGAGCGGATTATTAAACATTTTCTTTTTCCAGGCACTATCTTTGCGGATCCGTTTGAATGTCAGATCAGCACTGTGCTTGGTTCGTGCGTTGCCGTTTGCCTGTGGGATCATGTTCTCCGCAGAGGCGGGATGAATCATATGATGCTGCCGTTTTGGAACGGTGAAGGACTGGCCACGCCCAAATACGGCAACATCGCCATGGAAAAGCTGCTGAGCAAGATGCTGTTGATCGGATGTCACCGTGAACATCTGGTCGCCAAGGTTTTCGGGGGCGCCAATGTGTCCGGAACCGACCTGGAACTGTTCATGATCGGCGACCGCAATATCACCCTGGCAATGGATATGCTGGAAAAGTTCAGGATTGCTGTTGTCGCCAAAGATGTTGGTGGACGGGTCGGCAGAAAGATCATCATGAACAGTGAAAGCGGCGTGGTTTTGGTAGGCAAGGGGAGAAGAGCAGCATCTGGCGGTTAGTACCATGTTTTGTGCGCAAGGGTTAATCAATGATTAAACTGGATAGTATCAGAAACAAACTTGTTGTTGCTGTCAGTCTGTTTATCGCAGTGCTTCTTGTTACCATTGCCGCCGGGACCTACGCCTATTTTAAGCATACGACCCAAAAGTTGATTTTCGATCAGCAGTTTTCTCTGATTACGAACGTTGCAAAGGGGCTTGATGACAAGATTCTTACAGCTCACAACGCACTTATTGCCGTTTCAAAGGTTGCCCCCGTTGATGTTGTAGATAATCTCAGTAGTGTCCGGTTAGGTCGTTGCATGGTTCTTTGAGATAAAAAATATGTATAAAATCAACGTGATGCTGCATTTTTTACTTGACTTTTGGTAAAAAGTTTCGAGGTCGCGTTCGTAACTATCTAATATTACAGAGGTTACGACATGCGAGCTTTCAAGTGGCTGAAACGAAGACGAAAACCATGGGCATTCAAGACAATGCTTGCACCCTTACGCAAAATGTTGAAATTTAAGAAGCACCTTGAATCAAGAGGACACCGCCCGTTGCAAATGACTTTTGATGATCAACTGAAAGCGCTGATATTCTTCCATCTGGAGGAATATGAATCAGGCCGGGAGCTGCTTGAAGCTCTTGACAAGAACGACTTCGCAAAAGAGTGCGTGGCTCCTCCCAAAGGAATCAAAAAGAGTGCCTTTTTCGAAGCAATTAACAACCGTGGCCTTGAACAACTCGGTGAAGTATTCAGCCATCTGGTAAAGGAAGCAATAGGCGTTATCCCAGCTGAATATGCGCATCTTGGTAACCTGGTCGCCTTAGACGGCTCACTGATTGACTCCGTCTTATCCATGGAGTGGGCAGACTATCGCGGCGGTTCCAAAAAAGCCAAGGCTCACGTTGGCTTCGATATCAACCGTGGTATCCCGCGTAAGATCTATTTGAGCAATGGCAAAGAGGGTGAACGTCCCTTTGTAGACCAGATAATCGCTCCAGGTGAAACGGCTGTTATGGATCGCGGCTATCAGTCACACGCTCACTTTGACCAATGGCAGACTGATGAAAAGCATTTTGTTTGCCGGATCAAAGAGAACACAACCAAGACCGTCATCAAAGAGAATGCTCTACCCGAAGAAAGCATCGTCTTTTATGATGCGGTGGTTCTTCTGGGGACCAAGGGAACAACTCTAACTGAGAAAGAACTTCGCGTAGTTGGTTACCGCATTGACAGTACTGACTACTGGATTGCAACTAGCCGCCACGACCTGACAGCTGAACAGATAGCGCAGGTTTATAAGCTCCGTTGGACAATCGAAACCTTCTTTGGCTGGTGGAAGCGCCATCTGAAAGTGTATCACCTGATCGCCCGGAGCAAGTATGGGTTAATGGTTCAACTTCTTGGCGGCTTGATCACGTATCTGCTGCTTGCAATTTACTGCCGAAAGCAGCACGGCGAGGCTGTCAGCATCAAAAGAGTGAGAGAATTACGTCATCAGATTGCTAACGAGGCTGCCGAAGTCCTACAGGAAAAGGCAAGAGCAAGGGCAAAACCACATAAAATCAGGCTGTTAAATAAAAAACTACGCCTAGCAAATACCTAACCGGACAACACTGAGATAATCTGCAGGTTACACAAAAATGGCTGGTAAATCGTGTTGGCATCCGTTCTATTTTCAGTCATGGCCTGTTTGTGTTTAACGCTACGGGTAAACTGATCGCATCATCACCGCTTGAGTCTAAACTCCATGGTTTGTCATACGCCCACCGCCACTATTTCATTAACACGGTAAAAAGCAACAGGCCGCAGATATCCATGCCTTTTATATCATCGGTGAATGGACACCCGGTTGTCATGATGACCTCTCTCCTTTACAACCGTGACGGTTCTCTTAAAGGGCTGTTGTGCGGTGCAATTGACCTCCAGGAAAAGGAAGGTCTTTTCGGATCATTGAGGAACGTCCAACTTGGCTCAAACGGCTATCTCTATCTGTTCGCCTCTGACCGCACCATGGTTATGCACCCGGACCCGTCACGCATCATGAAGCGGGATGTAAAGCCAGGGGTTAACACCTTGTTTGACAGGTCGCTGGAGGGTTTTGAGGGTTCCGGTGAAACGATCAACTCCAGAGGTCTGCACTTTTTGGCCTCATTCAAGCATCTTCAAAGCACCGACTGGATTCTGGCTGCCAATTATCCTGTTGCAGAAGCGTATCAACCGATTACCCGCTTCAGAAATTTTTATCTGTTGGGGATGTTATTTGTTCTGCTGAGTGCGATTGTCATGGCCTGGCGGCTTGGCATCGGCATCGCCGGACCGCTGATATGTTTTACCGCCCGGATTAACTGTCTTGCCCAGCCCGGTTCCGATAAGAAGCAACGCCTTGATGTGAATAGCGTTGATGAACTGGGGTTGCTGGCAGGTTCGTTTAATACCCTGCTCGATGAATTGCAACGTCGTGAAAAGGAGTTGCAGGAGAGTGAGGACAAATTCCGCACCGTGGCTGACAATACCTACGATTGGGAATACTGGCAGGGTATCGATGGGAGTCTCGTCTATATCTCTTCTTCTTGTGAGCGTATCACCGGTTATAGCGCAGAGGAGTTTATGCAAGACCCCGGCTTGTTAACTAAAGTTGTGCATCCTGATGACCGTGGTAATTTTACACAACATGTTGAAGAAGACGATGCGACCGGTATAGCGAAGCGGGAATGCGGCATGCATGCTTTTCGCATTGTAGCAAAAAACGGAGAAGAATACTGGATCGGCCATGTGTGCCACGAGGTCTTCGACAGGGAAGGTGAATCCATCGGGCGCCGTGCCTGCAACCGCGACATAACCGCTAACAGGCAGGCCGAAGAAAAGCTGCTCGTCTTTTCAGCGCTGATGGAACGAAAAAACGCCGAATTGGGTGCAGCATTGATAACAGCTGAGGAGGCTACCCAGGCCAAGAGTACTTTTTTAGCCACCATGAGCCATGAGATCCGTACACCGATGAACGGCGTGATCGGCATGACCGGCCTGTTGCTTGATACCGAACTAAACGAAGAACAGCGCGAGTTTGCCGAGATCGTGCGTAAAAGCGGCGAGAATCTTCTGGGAGTGATCAATGATATCCTCGATTTCTCGAAAATAGAGGCCGGCAAGCTGGATATGGAAATACTTGATTTTGATCTGAGAGCGACACTGGAAGATACCACCGAGCTGCTGGCAATGAGGGCCCTTGACTCTGGGCTGGAACTTGTCTGCAGGATTGATCCCGGTGTGCCGCTGTATCTAAAAGGAGATCCCGGCAGACTTCGCCAGGTCATCACCAACCTGGCAGGAAACGCCGTCAAATTTACTCATGGTGGTGAAGTTGTCATCAGTGTGTCATGCGAATCAGAGCAGGATGGTTTTGTGGAGTTGAGGTTTGAAATTAAAGATACCGGCATCGGTATCTCGGAGGATCGGCGCGCGGCCATCTTCAGTCCGTTCACCCAGGCAGACGGTTCCACCACTCGTAAATACGGTGGCACCGGTCTGGGATTGGCTATCTGCAAGCAGCTGGTAGAGCTGATGGGAGGAAAAATAGGGGTGGAGAGTGAAGAGGGAAAAGGCTCCACCTTCTGGTTTAACGCCCGGTTCGAGAAACAACCGCCTGCAGCTTCTAAAACCCCGGATGGCGCGGCGCACGCGGATATTTCCGGTACAAAAATTCTGGTAGTTGATGACAACGCCACCAACCGTATGCTGATGATTACCCTGCTCAGCAGCTGGGGGTGTCAGTACGAAACAGCCGGCGATGGAGAAACTGCTCTGGCGCTTCTGCGCGAGGCGACAGAACAGGGGGAGCCCTTCCGGGTTGTCCTGCTCGATCAGCAGATGCCGGGCATGGATGGCAGCGAGCTTGGCAGACTGATCAAGGCCGATCAGTTGCTGGAATCAACCTTGATGATTATGGTGACGTCTCTTGGTCGGCGGGGTAATGCTGCCGCTCTGGAACAGATCGGCTTTACCGGGTACCTGACAAAACCGGTACGCCAGAGTCATCTGTTTGATTGTATTGTCCTTGTCCTTTGTAGAGCGGACCAAATTCCGGCGGATCCGTTACCGCCCGTCATTGAAGCACGGCACAGCGTTGCAGAGTCTGCCAAGCAGGGAATCCGCATTCTGCTTGCCGAGGACAATACCATCAACCAGAAAGTAGCGCAGGCGCTGCTGAACAAGCTCGGCTACAAAGCGGATGTTGTTGCTAATGGCCTTGAAGCTGTCCGGTCGCTTGAGTTGATAAACTACGATCTGGTGCTGATGGATTGCCTGATGCCCGAAATGGACGGTTTTGCGGCGACCGCTATGATCAGGAATGAACATTCGAAAGTCCTCAATCATGCCGTACCGGTCATCGCTATGACAGCCAACGCCATGATGGGTGACCGCGAAGAGTGCATTGAGGCGGGGATGAATGATTATCTGGTAAAGCCGGTAAAGAAGGCAGAGTTGGCTGAGGCTCTTGAAAAATGGCTAACGCCTGTTGTTGATAGCGGTAAACCGGCACAAATGGTGGGCAATTCCTCCGGTAAGCCTTTGCTGTTTGACGGTGCGGAGCTGCTGTATAACTTTGATGGTGACCGTGATTTTGCCTGTAGTATCCTGTCCGATGCGTTGCTTGAACTGCCGGAAGATATCGAAAAGCTGAAAGAGATTGCAGCTGGAACCGACACAAAGGCCATTCGCCTTCATGCCCATATGATGAAAGGACTGGCTGCCAATATATGCGCAGCGGCACTGCAGAAGATATGTCTTGAAATTGAAACGGCAGCAAAAGATGGCGACGTGGAGCGTGTGCAGGAGTTGTTGCCTGAAATGGAGCGGACGGCTGTAGTGACGATTGACAGTGTCCGGGAGTCTTTTTAGTAAGTTAGAAATTATTTCTTGCGCTTTTTGGCAAGAAAATAATTTCG
>JAFLLC010000229.1 GCA_019162745.1 Deltaproteobacteria bacterium
AAGGGAATCGCCAAGGAGGTAATGTATGACAACCAAGAGTATCAACATAGGGATATGACCACCCGGCCATATCAGTTCATGGCCTCATTACCAATTCATCATTTATCTATTCCATCGCGCCACCTCCTCAGTTTTAATGTTTAGTTTCAGCAGTGACGGCAGGTGCCGTCAGGTTGCATTTTGTACTGACGTGTTTTCACGATCTCAAATTTGTCAGCAGCAGCGGCAAGAGCGTTAATGCCATGTTTTGATGCATGGTGCATCAACCCGATGATCAGATCCCCGATTTCATTCGGATCGGCCGGTGATAGAGCCAGCTCATCGAGTTCTTCCTGCAGTTTCACGAGTGAATCAGCTTCATGCGGTAGATGGACAGATGCCCAGGCAGCGATCTCATCCTGAAGCGAGGTTTGTAAATAACGGCTCGGGGTAACAGCCCCCAGAGGTACTAGGTAGCGTACCGGTTTACCTACAGAGATTGCGAAATCAATTTCATTCTGAGTATCTTCACCGATAATGCCGTGGATATTGAGGATCAGTACTTCATCAGCCAAAAGAATTTTATGGTAATGCACTCGGACAAGCTCGTTTTTCTGTAACATTTTTTCGTGCTCTGTTTTGCCGGATAGAATCTCAGGATTTTCCCGGAGATTCACACCTATGGAGAAAACACAGTACAATTTGAGGGTCTCTTCCTGAGCGGCCACACGAAATGCATGGCTGTATTTGGTTGACCCGCAAAGACAGACAATGTGCGGTTTTTCACAGACAATTTGCTCAACAATAGCGCCATACTTAATTCGGTTTGAAACGGGCATACGATTTACCTTTTGAACGCACTCAGCATTCATCCTTTGTTGAAGTGAATTACAGACAACATTTAGTAAACATCACCCCCCTCCCATTATTTTTAGGCGATACGGTTCATTAACAGTCCAATCACGAGCACTCGGTAACCCGGCAATTTCGCGGGCCACCATTGCTTGTGTTTCATCAACCGTTGTTAGAATCATGAAAGCCGGTTCTTTTCGTGGGCGTTCTTTTTCAACCGTCCCACCATCCTTTGTTTTCTTAATAATCGGCGCAGGTCGTACAGCGAATAGGTACTCATTGCCAAACTGGATCAGCAACTTTTCGCCAGCCTTTGTCGGTTTCCCAGGTTGAATGTTACATATCCAAAGAGCGCCAACTTCAGCCATTGTTTTTGCATCGTCATCATGCTCAAAAATATGGTAATCCGGGTTCTTGCCGAATTTCTGTTTAGCCTTAAAACCGAAGTACAGCTTTTCGCGCAACTGCAACCCCAAGACCGGTGCGCAATTGCCAAGTTCTTTGATCCAGATCCCACCAACTACCGTAACCGCCGCAACCTTCGTAGCTCCAGCAATGCCGGTCGCCCCCACATCACCGGTAAACGACTCAGTTTCAGCATCGGTGCCCTGATGACCATTCCCCTTTGTGTACTGTTCACTGCAATCACCGCTACCGACCACCGACATGTCCTTGCAATTCTCGTTCATGGTTAAAGCCTCCCGTCCATTTTACAACCCCTGTGGGGGATGATTTATTCGCATTACTTCCCCACACCTCCAATATGATTATAACTTCGTAGTTTGCGGCTATATTTAGCTAGTATTACTAGATTTTTTGCCGTAAATCTCGCCGCCACGATCAACGCTGGCGGCCAGATAGCGGCGAGATTCAGACCAGAACTCAGTCATCAATATCAACAATAGGCGCTATCAAATGACTACCAAAACCTGTACCTGGGCGATTAATTTCAACCATAGTGCCACTGCTACCATTAAAATCATTGAACCGATCAGCTAACGTAAGATAATCACCAAATGTCATGTAGGTAGGCAGCTCTCGCATGTCGATCAGAAGTTCGACAAGAGCTGCTTCATGCGATGAGATGATGAAATCAAGTGTCTTTTTTGACTGAGGAACATGCCCAATACTTTTTAGAGCATCACCGCACATTTGAAAATTTATGTCGGTCGGCAAGCCTGTGCGTTCCTTAATATAGCTATCGATCAGATCCTTCGTGTAAACAAATTCCGGCAGGACCACATCAAAATCCAATCGATCCCACCCAGTACTCAAAGGCAAGTCAAGATCACCTGTATATGTTAGTGTCATTTTCGGAAAATTATCATCCATCAACCCCGGCCATAGTACCTGCAAATCCATGCCATGATCCCGCTGACGTAATGCCCGCAGTGTATGGAAATCGCTTGGCGTCTGTAGCGGTACAGAGCTAAATGATGGGAACCAGTATGTTCGCCCAGCCCAAGTTATTGAGCGATGTTCAATACCGGCCGGTATATGTTTCATGTCAAAAGACATGTTCACCTTCGCTTTCTCCGACGTTCGTCGCTCAGGTACTGCAGCATCATCGCTAAGCTGCTCAGCACGAATTTTTGTTAATTTTATGAAATACTTTTTATCTGCCCACCCGGAAAAAATCATTTCTAGAAAGTCCTGGACAGGGTCCAGAGACTTATATTTGTCGACTTGCAAACCGATCCCGGCCATCTTTTTTAACATTTGGTTCGGAGTGGGCGGTTGCCCATCAACATGAGATTCCGTGTCGATGATCGCATAGCCTCGGGTTTTTAAAAAAATCGAACAATTTCCTGATGCTTCAGTTCCAATAAATTGCTTTGCAGTAAATCCTCGCGCAGTAAAACTGTCCTGGACCATTTGGCAGAGGCCGCCTGGCGGAGTAACCAATTCAGCTCGTGATCGCTCTGTAATAAATCCATCAGTCGTAATCCCAAAGGCTGGATTAAAATTTAATAATTCTCCGACGGTAGCCCTAGTGAAGCCACAAATCGTAGCAGCCAACGGGAACGACGTTACTGAGGACCCTGAAAAATTAGCCGAAAAATCGTGGTTTTTGACAGCAGCTATAGCGCCAGAGCATCCGGCTGAAAATTTCCCGTATACAAAGTTCAAGAGGTTTTTAATGTAGAGCTTCTCATGTTCGGCAGATGTTGAACGCCGGATAATTAGATTCATAATTAGCGACGCAAACCAGGTTTCATCCCCAGACCCACCAGGATTAAAAGTTTCATCACAGAATGACCCAGGCAAAAGCTTCTGAGTAGCATGCACCCTTCGGAACGTAGTAACCCGATTAACGGTGACAGTTTCTAACAAACCGTGATGCACCGCGACCCAGTATTCAGGCCATGTGCAAAAACTGCTTCCAGCCATTGGATAGATAATTCCGTCAGAACAAAAACTTCTAGAAACCCCAGGGAGGCTCTCAGAATCATCAATTCGCACCGGGAAAATCGGCTTTGCACACGGTTTAAATCGGAAGGTGCACTCAATACCGGCCACTTGGAACGGCCCCTGTCTGTCAAGCATCAGTTCAGCTGCCAGTTTCTCTGCGTTCTGACCACCCGCAACAATTGCATCAGACAGGCAATAATCGGGCATCATCGCTAACGAGGATAAGTATGCAGAGTGAATATCCAGGTAATGGCACGTATTTCTCGGTCCGACCTGAAGACAGTCATTCCGGCCACCATGATAAAATCTAATGAACATCTTGCAAGTATCTGTCATTGTTCCGTTAGAATCATACCCAAGGTAGCGCTTCCAATCAGGGCCATAATGCTGTTCAAACAACCCCTGGAAGTATGCCCCGCTATAGGCAGGCATTGTGGTTTTGTATTCGCCCGGTTTAACGATACCTAGGCGAACTCCAGTGTTGTAAAAATGCAAGTGGACTTCAGCTGTTACGATCGAATCGTTGATAGCATATTCAACAAACTTTTTAGGATCATCTAATAGAAACTGATCCATTCGTGAGATGACACCCTCTGCAAGATCAACTTTATCCAGGTCAATATCTTTGCCCAGTTTTTTCAAAGATGCTGCTTGCAAGTGCATCGAGTCACAGAATAAAAGATTGATACGGTGAACAGTCTCTTTTCCGCGAGCAGATACCGTCGTATATTCGCGCAAAGGCGCGTAGCCGTGCCATGCGCTGTTACGCTCATGAATCAGGGGAATGTCTTTTGCGATCGAATTAAAGAGGTGAGGCGTCTGCAAAGCCCGGCTACTAGAGCGCATCCAACCGGATTCAATTACCGAAAAATGTGCGTATACTAATACTGTCTTTAGTATTTCGGGATTCTTGATTTTTGGTACAGCACCGTCAATGATGCTGATGAAATTAGTCTGAGACAATTGTCGATCCGTCAGAAAAACAATGCCGAAGCGCACACCCTGAAAATTAAAGTAAAACTGATGGCTGATTAATTTTGACTTCTCCTTAATATAATCCCTCGAATTCAAATCAAATTTTTTGACATCATTGACTTTAAATTCAGTGTCGTAACCAACAAAAAAATCCGACTTTCCCGTATCAAAATCCGGCTCACTTAAGCGCCGAACCAGCACCTCAGTGCCAGCAACCAGAACACCTGAATCAGCATCTCTGACCAGAGCAGCACCGTCCGGCGTAACTATATCTTCAGTAAAATTAACGCGTTTCACCATCGGCGAGCAGTCCATTGGGAACGGAACGCGCTCATCACGGAACGGCAAAATAAGACCATCCGCAGTATGCTCGAGGACAATTGTTTCAACCAAGCCAACCCGATCTTGGCTAAACAACTCAAACTGATCCTTACTGAAAGCTCTTGCAAGGACCCCAAAAGCATCACTCATATCATCCATTTTTAGCCGGCTATTTTTGCCACGTTTTTTATGTCTATTACGCTGCAGCCGCATTGCGGCGGCTAAATGTGGATAATTAGGCAAATTATATTCCATGTAGAATCTCCGTGAGATCGGCTATAATGTGCAAAGTGAGGATGGGCATCGCAACAACTATGGCCACCCCAGAATCAGCCTACAGTTTTAGAGTTTTGCGTACCGCCGAATAGCCTTCAGCGTATTCCTCAGCTTTAGACATCGAAAAATTCAGTTTTTCGAAAATATTTACACAGTGCACAATGGACTTAAAAGCGCTGAGTCCCTTTTTTTGCAGTTTCATTGCAACATCGATTACACCAACACCATGACAGTTGATCAAATTTGCCAGCTGCAGTGAGATAGCCACAGCATCGCCAGGAACCGGCAGATAGGGATAGGATATCGGCGGCTCAGTAAAGTACGCAGAAACCACAGCAACTTCGTAGCACATACGGCCATGACACACAGGCACACTCAAGATTTTTTTCAACATAGACAGCTTCAGGTCCGTGTCCAGTTCGCGGGCTGTGAACACAGCTTCGCTTGTTTGAGACCATTGATCGCCCACCGAGTAGTAACCAAGTTGAATGATCTGCAAATCACAGAGTCGGGATTGAAGCCGGTTCAGCAAAGCCCTTGCTTTTGCTGATCTACAGAGCCCAATAGCACTGAGAGCGTTAAGATCGTCTTTAAGCAGGTGTTGCAGTTTTTGTGTAAGCACAGTTCCGGGATTTTTCTCCCCGTTAGCGCTAATAGATATGACATAGGTTTCGGTATTAAGTTTTTTAGCCTTACGCTCAATTGCCGTATCCGCCGCACTTTTACATGCGGGGCATATGTATAACGCTTCGTATATAAAGCTATTCCGATCAACCAGTGTGAGGATCTCTTGCTCATGAGCGTGCACCGTAGACCCACACAGCTCACAACCATTTTTTGCGTATGCAAATTTTTTCATTCGTCACTCCTTCGATAATTATGTTAATTATATTCAATTGAAATTATCAAATAAAACTGAATGAGGCACAAGAATAGGGCACTTAGCAGCAGGCAGCTGCCAGGTACCCTAAACCCGAAGCATCATTTACTTTTTTGAATCCTTCTTGCCTGTTTTCGAGGTACTTTTAGCTTTAGGAGCTTCAGCTTTTTCCGCAACCGATTGAGCAGCGCCAACCTTCTCGATCTTTTCAGCAGATGATCCGTCAACACTACCTGTAGGCGGACTTTCAACATACAACTTAGCATTATACGACGCCAACAACGCTTTGCCCGCTGCATTGAGCTGAATCCCGCATCGCATTGTAACACTCGGTTTTCTGCTTCTATCCTCCCTGGAAATAAAACCGGCTTTACCTAGAGCTTCACCCATCGCTGTAGCACTTAAATCAGGGTTTGAGTCGAACTCCTGGGCTTGGTATTCGGTGTATGCGCAGAGCAGATCAGCGCCAGAAACAGTCAGTCGATCATCAGTGTCACAGAAATCTTTAACAAAACCTTCTACTGTTACAGTAACGCGGGTCTTGACTTTTTTCTGAATTTCCGCCGAATATTTTACGAACGGGTTATCGCCCAAACCCTCTTCGTAGCAACGCTTAGCACCTATCGCCAACCAATTAAAGATACCCGGTTGTTCATTCGCCACAAGCCGCGCAAGGAGATCGCCGTCTGGGTTCACCACCTGATGACGAAACAGGACAATAAATATGCGATTCAGCATTGGTTTATCTTGATCATTGACAACCAAGTTGCTGTTTGTCGGTATAACTACAGTAGCCTGAGGCATAAATGTACGTGGCATCCCATTAGGCCCGCGCGTAGTCATCTGATCACAACCACTGGTCATTGTTTTTACTGTGCCATCCGCCAGTCGCGTGCTTACACTTGGCTCCGAGATAAAAACAAAGTTGTTGTTTTCAAAAGCAAAAAGTTCTGGATGAATGTCACTGCCGCCATGCCCGCCACCATTTTTCGCGCCTTTATGGGCTAACTGTCAGCGGTCTCGTGAAAATGTAGTAAACGCGGCACTTTAAAAATGCAGTGAC
>JAFLLC010000026.1 GCA_019162745.1 Deltaproteobacteria bacterium
TTTCGTGGAGCTTAAACAAACGTTTTTTCAACGTTATGATTTATGATTTAAAACCATAATTTCCAATTTACTGAAACCTGACTCCTCCGACTAAACACCAAGCTCCCTGACCAGCTCCATCTCTTTTTTCAAGACGGCATTGATCAGTGTCCCGATATCGGTTTTCCGTTTTTTTGCTCGTTTGGAATAAAATATTTCTACTGCAGAATCAATATAGACGGGAATCCGCAGGTCTTCCGGTGAACAATAGAACTTGCCCTGTTCAGCGTTTGAAAAATCATATTCTTTTTTCATTTGGTTTTCCTCACATAGTAGGTCTCACGCTCTTTTTTAGTAGCTTTGCGCGCTGAGATTATCCGCACCTTTTGCAAATCTGCAACCTGCCGCATGGTATGAATCACAACCATTATTTTCATGGTTGGCACCTCGCCGATTACCACCCACCTGTCCTCATCCTCTGAATGATCACTATCAAAAAGGTTCAACTGATTGGGATCGCCAAATACTTGACAGGCTTCCGTAAAACTTACTCGATGCTGAGCACTATTGATCTTTTCCTTGCCTGGATCCCACTCAAAGTGCATAGGAACTCCTTGCCAATTCATGCTGATGCATCACCCGTTTACCGCAACACGTCGAACTCCAACAAGCCTATTCATGAGAGGGCCAAAGAGGTTTATAGCTTCAACGGTCATCAGTTGATTCCCCAGCTCCAATTTATACTGTTTTTAAGCGTTTTCTCGCCCAAGCTGGATTTCTCCTGCAAACAAGTACAGCATAAACCATAACGTCGTTGCCGTCGATGCGATAGTAGATTGCAAACGGAAATCTTTTTGACAAAAGCAATGGGTGTCAAACCTACACTCTTTACAAAAGCCCCTTGCCATTGAAATCAATTCAATGATAGCTGACTACAATATCATGCCAATCTCAAACTATCGAATGACTGCATCTTGAACCATACGGTTTCCAAGGAAACCGGTATAATCAGTTCCTTCCGCGTATGTAGCTATCTGTTGCAGTGCGTCCCTGAGATGGGCCAGATACACTTGATCATCCCGGATCATGGTGAAATCACCTTGAGCTCCTGCCTTATACGGTTAATCAGATATGGGCTGGCAGCTCGCGCCTCGTTACGTGCGTACGAACCGAATATCCCAACTTTGTCAGTAAAAACGGGACAGATCTATTTTCTGAGACTCGCCCGCTGGAGCAATCTAAAATATATTCGTTTAATACATTGCTGTATGATAGGGACTTTTACCGCTAGCACACTAATTCCCGCATAAGCTCCTTTTCATGCTCTACAAAATAGTTTTTTACCTGTTCCCATGTGGTGCCATTCAAGGAAAGGGGGTCAGGCTGCTGATCGGCATCATCAAAGTAAAAAAATGATTTGAGGATATGGTAGCAGTTGATGCGTGCCTCGCTGAATTTTTTGAGAAACAGATTTTTTAAATCGCGAGGAGGCATTGTTTTCAGTATCTCGTACATATCGAAGAAATCTTTCTTGTCTCCACGCTGCGAAATTGCAACCGCTTTCATGGCGGCAATATCCTCTATCGATGCGATATGAAGACCATGAAATAATTGAGGTTGCCGTAACAGGGGATAGGGATAATGTAAGAAAGAGACTTTTACCCCGGCTACCACCCCATGAATAGTGTCTGATTCCGACTGTATCACTTTGCCGCCAAGACCGATTATTAAAGAGGCATATCGCTCCGCAATGAATGTATCCTGGCTGAACAGGTCTATATCAATGCTGGTGCGATGTCCAAGCTGCAGGGCAAGCCCGGTCCCACCGGCAAGGTAAAAAGTCTCCGCGATTTCAGAGTGCGCGGAAAAAGAATCAATCAATAAAAGCAGCTGGTTATCAACGGTGTTGAGAAACATGCGATCTCCTCGCGCGGGATACTCAAATGGAGTGCCCAAAATGATGCCGTTTTACGATCGATGTGCCTGGAATGGGTGACAACCATTCGAATTGTGGCATCACTGTATTGCTTCTGCATAGCCTGGACATCTTCCGGCAGACCAAAACGCAGAATACGCTCAATGATAAATTTGCTATGCTTTTCCGGATCGAGGGTCATAGGATCAACATCCCAAAAGAGATGTTTTGCTTGTTGGAAATGCTCCAAAAAATGTTTATTTGAATGAGTTGCCATATCAGCAGAATCCTCTGGGGCCGGGTTCAAACAGAGTACAGCGGCACGGTGTCAGGCTCCCAGACTGTTAAGTTTCATTCCATTGTGCTGAGCCTGCTGCAACAGCCTGTCAAACGAGTGCCTGCAGCGCTAGCAAATAGGGACATCCCCAGTTTTTTCTGTATTGTCATATAAGAGATCGCAACATTACTTGCACACTTGCTTTGGCAAACCTGCACCCAGCTATTTCCTTCTATGCTCTGTCAATAATAGTACAGATACGTAACAGTAGATCACGCGCAAAAACAAGCGATTTCTCTATCTCATCACGAGGCGGCAATGAATAGCGAGGATTTGGATAACGGTCTTCAAGATAGTATTGAGTTGCACACTCGAGTAACGAGAGTTCTTCTTCGCCTAGCTTGAGATCTTTTTGATTTGTGAAGAGTTCGGTAAGATTGTGTGTTTTCAGTATTTTAAAGTTGCGCAAAGCGAATAGCGATTTAAGAGCCTTTTCTATGGCTTGTTGAATTTCGCAGCCAATAACATCAGTAAAATGATCGGCTGCAAACAATATTTCAGCACCTTGCAGATTATGTTTTGCAAGTTCGAGCCACTCTTGTGCGTAAATTTTATTTGACATATATTACAACACCATTCTTGTGTATTTCACTGTAAAACTGATCCTGTATTCGTTCAATTCTATCTTGCATCCGCTCAGGATCGTCGAGTAAGACGTCAAAGCCCTTTTTGTATTTGAAAACTAAAGGGCGAAGGCAACGGATAGCCTCCAAAGATAGTGCTCGTACGTTCTCCGGTGAACTCTTCTTGACTATAAATAGATCAATATCACTTTCATTATCTGGTACTCCCCAAGCATACGAACCAAAAAGGATCACTTTGTCGGGGTCAAGGGGTTTGAGCTGTGAAATTATCTCATTTATCAGCAGATATGATAGTTTTGTTTCAGCCATATTAGAAACCTCGCAAAGGCGGATATTCGCTGGGGGAAACTAGGGAAACTCCCCATATTACCATGGTTTTTAATTCAGACTTTATTCAGCAACACTTTCACAACAACACGTCAACACTGACCTCGGCGACCCGTTCCGCTTCTATCGAACAAAATCCCTTGCCTTTTTATCTTACGCCCTCAAATTCCAATGTGGCTTTTGAGGGGGACAGGCACCTTCTAATGTTGCCGTACACTCTTCCACTGAAGAACTCACAGACCTAACACCCCGTAAACCGGATTCAAGCTTCTGCAGTTCCGGCTTTCGCAACTTGCCAGCTTTTTCAGTCAGAAAGGACTTGTCCACTGTTATCACTTGAGACACATTGGCCACGGAATCTTTTGGCAATCCGGTTTGAACTGATTTTAACAGGAAATTTCCTGGAGCTTCAGCCAGCCGAAGATTTGTTGTCAGAACAACGACTACGACGGTGTTGATGCGGCTCTGATTAAATTCATCCGTTTGAATAATGACAAGAGGTCGACGATATCCGGGTTCCGAAGCCACTGGATCAGGTAGGTCTGCCCACCATACTTCGCCACGTTTCATCACCATTCGTCCCGACTTAAGGAGATACACTGGGCATTAATTAATTGCGAATCCAAACGGGATGTCTCAGCTTCGTAAATATAATTCAGTTTTTCAACTATCTTGCCGGATTCTATTTTTGGAGCAGTAATTGTGGGTTGTGACAATAATAGCTTTTTTAGATGTCGAACAATGCGCTCAAGCATTATAACTTGTTCAATAGGGGGCAACGCCTCAATTTGTTGCTCAATTTGATGTATTGCCATGCTCTTCGACATTTTTTGATCTCCTTCTATGGGGGAAGCGAGAAACCAGGAACATCCCGTATTTTCCATTTCAGTTCTTATCTTCAAGACCTACGATTCCCTGTCGAGCTCCATTGTTGTCTGACTTTTAGCTCTCATCGTACCAATTGTCCGCTCTAACATACCGCAAAGCAATGGGTGTCAAACCTACACTCTTGACAAAAGCCCCTTCCATTAAAATCAATTCAATGATAGCTGACTACAATATCATGCCAATCTCAAACTATCGAATGACTGCATCTTGAACCATACGGTTTCCAAGGAAACCGGTATAATCAGTTCCTTCCGCGTATGTAGCTATCTGTTGCAGTGCGTTCCAGATATGGGCCAGATACACTTGATCGTCCCGGCTCATGGTGAAATCACCTTGAGCTCCTACCTTATACGGTCAATCAGATATAGGCTGTCAGCTCGCGCCTCGTTACGTGCGTACGAACCGAATATCCCAACTTTGTCAGCACCATGCTGGCGCATGAAGCTGATGATTCTGTCATCGTATGGTGTAACCTGCGCCAAGCGTAGTTTCCAGTCCGTATATTCTCCGCAATTTTAGCGCCGTTTATTATGATGCCCACCATTACTGAATTGGAGTCCCTGCGGTACTTCATCAAGAGGAATGCTGCCAAATTATTGACAGTAGCAATACGGAGACACTTACGAGAAAGCCTATCCCGACCGCTTTTTGAGACCCATCGATAAAAAACTCAAAAACTTTTATGGCTTCACGATTACTCACGATTTAAAACAAAAATACCTCAGGTATCCGGATCCAGCAAAAATTTCCATGCTGCCTGCACACCCAGTACCTCCTGTTCCAATCCAGGCGAATATTCATGAAAAAGCAGCTTCCCCTTGCTGTCAGGCCACTGGCGGGTGCCAAGCTCCATAGCAGCCTTCTCCCTGGCGAGTGTCTCACTGTCAGCCAGATTCCAGCAACTATTGATGAACATTTTCCCGTCGGCATCACACAAATCCACTTCACTGCCGTCAGCATAGTAAAAGAGATTCTTGCGTTTACGCCGCGCTTCCAGAAACACTACGGTCTCCAACTTGTGCCCGAGATCCCGATTCGGAAACGTCTGGAATACTGAGATCAGGCCGGTGTCAATTACATGAAGCTTCTTCGGGTTGTGCTCCTGTTTCCGCAGCGAAGTTTCCCGTTTTGGCAGAAGGAATATCAGAAAAGCATCCTCAAGGTATCCGAAATAGTCAAAAAGCGTGTTCTTGGAAACGGTGATTCCCTGCGACGTCAAGTCCCGATGCAGCTTACTAACGTTCAGAAGTGATCCGGTGTTACGGAAACAGTGCCTCAGCAATTCGCGCATCAGTTTTTCGTTGCGCACCCCATACCGTTCCACCACATCCCGATAGAGCATCAAGGAGGAGTACTCTTCCAAAATCAATGGCCTGAGCGATTCATCGGCCAGCACAATCTCCGGGAAACCGCCACAGGATAGATAAACCTCCAACTCAAAACGAATGAGGCTCTCATTATCAGCGCTATGCGGAACTACTTCGATGCTGCGAAATTGCAGGTACTCACGGAACGAAAGTGGAAACACTTCCAGCGTTATGCTACGGCCCCGCAAAGCGGTGGCCAGATCACGTGTCAAAAGCTGCGAAGAGGAGCCGGTGACAAATATTTCTACGTCCTCCGTATCACAGAGCCTTCGTACCCATCGCTCCCACCCCGGCACATTCTGCACCTCATCCAGAAAGAGGTAGGTGTGCTGCCCAGCCGTTTCAGGAAACAGCTCACGCCAGCAGCGCAGAATCATATCCAGATCTTCAGACCGGATAGGGTGAAGGCGATCATCCTCAAAATTCAGATAGACGATCTGCCGCCGATCCACTCCCTGAATCACAAGTTTCTGAATGGTATCAAAGAACAAAAAGGTCTTTCCGGAACGCCTGACACCCGCCAGACCGATTACCTTGCCGGTACCTGTGGGCAAAGCCAGCTCTCGGGGCTTGCAGATCGGCAAGATTCTTTCAACAAACTGGCGAATAACATATTTTAAATTGTCACTTATCATAGATACAATATTTCATAAGTCATCTTCTTTAACAAGGATGAAAATGGCAATAATTCGCTTTTGATTCTAAATCGAGGCCGAAATAGTGAAACTAAAACCTTTTCTCAGCTTCACAGTTACCCACGATTTAGAACCAAAGGCTTTTTGATTTATGTTTTAAAATCGAGGCCTTTTCGTGAGGCTTAAATCGTGTTGCTAACTTCATGATTAGTCGGCCACTTTGAATCAATAAACCATCGGGCGTTTAAGTTACAAACTCAATTGCCTGGTATTTTATCTGCCCCATCCAATCTTAGAGCAATAGCGATCTGCCGCAGGTACTGAACCACATCATCCAAGCTATTAACGATCTGCCCACAGATTATTTCCGGATCAATCTTTTCGTAATCATGTGCAAGAAAGTTTCTGAAACCGGCTATCCTTGCAAAGCTGTAGGCAAACTCTGCGTCAAGAATATGACTGTCTCCCAAAATATCAAACGACTCTGCATATGACTGAGGTATTCTCAACCCTTTATGATTAATGACCAATTCAGCCAACACGATGCAACTGTCTGACAACAGGTAGAGGTAATAAAGTAAAGCACCCCGATAAACAGGATCCACGGTAAATCT
>JAFLLC010000232.1 GCA_019162745.1 Deltaproteobacteria bacterium
TGCACTTGAGGTTGTGCTCGCAGGCGCCTTTTATGATGATCTTGTCGTGTGCCATAGCGTTATCGATTCCAGGTCTGGACGATGGTCTCATCCCCGGCAATATTCCTGATCTTCACGCGCATTGGTTTGTTCTGACAGGCAATGGTTGCATCCCAGAAGGTCTTGGTTTTTTCACCGTTACGAATGACATAGCCATTCTTGTCGATCTTGATTTCATGGTCACTGGACCAGAGACCTTCTGTATTCGTGCAGTCCAGGCTTACAAGTTCAATCAGTTCCAGCCCGTTTTCGGAGATAACAATCGGTTTGTATTTTGCTTTTAATTTCCGAATTTCCCCCTCGCCCTCAGGGAGTTGGTTGGTTTCGTCTTCTTCGGTTTCCAACAGAGTTTTCTTTGTACCGTTCAGTAGCCGTTTCTGATTATATTCGTCGATTTTTTGAGCCAAGCGGTCACTGGAGAAGCTGGCAAAATTGATAGTCCAATCAGTCTTCGTCTGGTCAAGACTGAATTCAGCTACGTCATCGGCGACTACTTCATTGAGCAGTTCCTTCAAATCGCGCAATTCAACGGTTGTTTCGGTCGGGTTATTGTCGTTAATAAACGCCCTGACTGCTGAATCGTCATCGATATCGATGTAATAGACAATGACCTGCTTGGTTTCATCCGGCAGGTCGGGCATTGCTTCGTTAAGGATGCGGTTCATCAGTGGAATATCCAGCACTCGGGTGGAATGATCCAGAAGGTTTGGCACATATACCGGTACCATTCCCAGCTTGCTGTCGGCAATGGCCCCTTCCCAGAAGCTGTCAAGAGCATCTTCGTTACGCAGGCCGGTGATGAGAGATTTCAGCTTGTCCATGGTTTGGACGGGGTTGCGGAACAGGGACACGCCGTCTTTTACGTCCAGGATATTGAAATCAGCATTTGCTGCCAGTAGACGATCTCGTGCAATTTGAATGGAGTTAATGCCCACATCAGCGTGAATAAAATGCCGCCCGAGCCGGTTGGCAACCGATGCTGTAACGCCGCTGCCACCGAAAAAATCCGCAACAACCATGCCTTCATTACTACTTGCTTTGATGATTCGCTCTAACAGGGCTTCCGGCTTTTGAGTGGCATAGTCCGTACGTTCGTTAGCGGCCTTATTGACAAGCGGAATATCCCACCAATCTTTTGGCAGCATTCCACTTCCCATATATTGCCGGTATGTGAAACCTTCATAGGTAATTTCATCACTAGGCAGGAGCCCGTCAGCCCTTTGTACCGGGCTTCCAGCTATATTTTTACCTCTTATCTGATACCAATCTTCAACCTCTTCGTCGTAGTACTTGAACTTCCTTTTTGACTCTTCAGAATATTCATCCCTGACATCATCACAATTAAAAACATGGTCTCCGTTTGGTGTATAACAAAGAATTATGTCATGTTTTTTATTCCAATACGTCTTTGAAATTCCTCGCTCACTGTAACACCAGATTACTTCATTAAGAAAATTGTCCTCTCCCAAGACCTCATCCATCAATATTTTTACGTAATGTGAGATGTGCCAATCCAAGTGCAAGTATATTGTAGCACTCTCACTCATGACACTCTTGATCGCCATCAAATTTTCGTACATCCAGTTGAGGTAATCCTCCTTGTTCCAGATGTCGCCATACATCTTTTCCTCGAAAGCCCGCAGCTCATCCAGATCCATCGCTTCTTCCGCTTTCTTGATCTTTTCTGCCAGCAGCGGATTACGACGCAGGTAAACCTTTTTTGCGTAGTCAGCGCCGGAGGCAAACGGCGGATCGATATACACCAGATCAACCGTAATACCCTGATCCTTCAGGTAGGCGCAGGCGGACAGGCATTCGCCACGAATGAGCATGTTTTCCGGTTTTAGCTCCTCCCCCGTTAAGGGGAGTTTGGGAGTGGTTGGGGCTTTGACTGTCTCAATCTTCTCCACCTCATACAACGGCAAACCCCGTCGGATTCGGTCATAGACCCGTGTATTATCACGATAACGCAGCACGCGCCGCGAACGGGTAAAATTGTCCAGAATAGCCTGGCCTTCAATAGTATTGGGAAAGTAGGGAACGTATTTTTTGGGCATATATCAATCCTTGAAAAAGGTAGTAATCGTTCTGTTCAATGCCGCCAGATTCCTGGGCATGCCTTCATCCTCGGCCAAATAGAGAAACTCGAAGCGGTCATAACCAAAGGAATCGTTATTCATGCTCAAGAATTCAGTCTCCATGAAATTTTTCCGGAGTTTAAACTTTATCTGATCGGCAAAGCCGCTCCCCTTGGTTTCAATGATCAGCGCCTTGTGAATGGCGTTATCCTTGCGCTGGATCAACAAAAAATCCGGGGTATAGAGGCCGACATATTTCCAACCGCTCTTTTTCTTCTCAAAACATTTGACGCGAAACTCGGTCAACTTCTGCTCGCCGTTATAATAGAGTTCCAATCCCTTGCTTTGCACATCGGCAAAGGTCAGCGCCTCACGCAACACATTCAATTCAAAACCACTCTGGCGGAAGTCGTAGGGCAGATAGTGGAAGGTTTTCTCCTTGCCATGCACAGCAGGAGCAACCATTAGCGTGTCAGCCATAGTTCCCAGACCTTGTGCCCGCAGCGTGGTACGTATCTCTTCCATGGCCGCTTCCGGGTCTTTCCCGGACTCGTCAAAACCAAGTATCTGGGTGACGGCTGCCTCATCGGGATACAGCTTGTCGTGTTTATCCACCGGTCCCAGTTTTTCCACCACCAGCAGGTTGGCATGCTCGGGAACGACTTCGCTTTGGGTCACCAGCTCTCGTTTCTTGTGAAAGGCCAGGCGGATCGCAGCGCGAACCGCACACTGATCGTACAACTCGTTAAAATAAGGCACGCCGTCCTGATCAAAAGTAACCGTAGTAAAAACAGCCTGTAAAGCCGCCTTAAATGGTATTAAATCAGTAACGCTCAGAGTGTTGAAACTCTCTTTGGCTATGAGTCCCAGCCACTGACGGAAGGTTGCCGGTTCACTCCCCATACTTTCGATAAATGTTTTTATGCCCGGATCATCGGCATTAAGGCTGCGACGGGTGATAACGGCAGGATTATAAAGCGTCTTGTCCATACCCGTTGCATCAAGCTTTGCCCCGGTATTTGGATCATCTTCTACCGTCACATCCTCGTATTCAACCCTCAGTTGACGGAATTCAATGGTTGGCAAATTAAGGTGTCCCATGCGTGAAAAACGCTCAACCTGCGGAATTGTTCCAGACTTTCCGAGATTATTGATCTCGGCAATGCTGGTCTGCTGCTCCTCCTTCAGTTGCGCATTCAGGGTCTTGGCATTGAAATCGTTCAGCCAGATTACAGCATGTTCCTGCACCCCCTTATCGACTTGGCGGAGACAGCGACAAGATGTCTGCAGCACCATATTAGTAGGGCTGTCGCCTTTCTGTGCAAGAATTACCCCGGTCAATGAGCGACAATCCCACCCCTCTTTGCCAACCTGAACCAACAGAATAATCCGCACCTGTGAATGGGGAAGATCAAGGGAGTTGAATGCAAGTTCATTCTCTTTTGGCAGTTTGTATTCTTTGTTCCCGCGATGGTATTTTAAAATATCGGTTGCCGGATTACCGCCCAGTTCCTGAATAAGCTTGCCGACAAGCGGCAGAACATCCTCTTCCAAACGCACAATACTGCCACAATAAATCGCAAGCTTGGCGCACGTACCTCTGCCATAGACGGTGTTCCAGCAGGCGGTATAAAAGTCGCGCACCCCTTTCTCAATAATAGCCAGTGGCTCAAGATTGACGGCGATCTCAACCCGTGGTTTTTTGAGGAATCCCTGTATCGCCTGCACAAGCGGATAATAATAAACCGTATTGGTAATTTGCGCAAATTTGAGCGTAAGGTTTGCACCGATTGAGATTGAGTCTGCATTTGAAAGATACGGGGTGCCTGAATAGCCGATAACGCTGTTGAGAGAACCGTTGGCGCTCCAGCGGTTAACCACCTGTCGAAGTTTTATATCGTCAGTGGCAGCGTGATGAACCTCATCGATGTGGATGGAGAGATTCGGGATTTTGCCGATCAGGTTACGCAGTTCATTTGCCTGCCGGTCTTTCTCGTCGTCCGTATGTTCAATCAATTGCAGTTGGTCGCCCAGATCAAGACGATCAAGGATCACTTTTTCGGCGTTTACCACCAGAATAAGGCCGGCCAGATCTTCAAATGGCTGATGACGTGCGATTTTCTGAGCATTGGGATTTCGGGCGCGGTTGCTCTTTTTGGCCGATTTGGACTGATCCAGCACCTCAAGTGATATCTGCTTTTTGAGGGTAGAAGCTGCCGGTTCTGGAATCACCCAGGAAGGATCAAATTTTTCAATGGTTTTAAGGCTGGGGATGATAGAAGACTTCAAGCCGGATGGCACGAGGATGATAAAATTGCGCGCAAAAATTTTATTGTCCGGCTCAAGCCCGGCAAAATAAAGATCCAGATACATAAAAGCAGCCATAAGGAAAGTCTTGCCTGCTCCCATTGGCAGGCTGAACAGATAATCAGTGTACTCTGCTTTATAAAAAATCTGTTTAAACACTGCCTCTGCGTCTACATCAAAGGGATGTTCAATGATATGTGTAGCCAATTCGGGAAGCAGGCTTTTGGTTCCTCCATTTTTCTGACAAGCAAACTCGTACAGTCCCTGAAGCGCAGGCTTTGCCTGTAAGGCTTCACGCGCATCCTGGCTGATGTGGTGTTTGGAAAGGTCTAAAGCGGAATTGAAAAAGCCTTCCGAGAAGAGTTGCCAGAGTGGTTTGTTTCCCCCGGCAATTTTGAGAAACAACCATGTTTCAATCGCCTCAATCTGGGCGTCGCGGAGTTCGTTCTTATGGCGGATATACAAAATGACGTGCCGGACGGGACAAAGCGGAGAGACGAGCCACTGTTGTTTTCGGGAATTAATAAGGTTGTGCAGCATTAATACGATCCTTTGCCCGTTTTTTTCTGAAGAGAAGTATAGATGGGTGGATACCACGTGTCAAATCAATGAAGGTATCTCCTTAAGACACAAAAGGCCGCCCATGCAGGAACGGCCTTAAATTTCAGATGTTTAAATCATACAGAAAGTCGTCTATAACAGATTTTGGCCTGCAAGCAGTTCTTCATATCCCAGCCGACTAAGAGGGCAATCGACCAGATTAAGAAACTGTGGTTTGGTCAGATGGCATTGCCGGGCCATTTTTCCCAACAAATCATCGCCAATGCTTTTCATCTTTGGCGTATGGCTGGTCTTCGTCCGAGCGGTGGTTTTCTTTACTTCAAGGGTGCGGTAATAAAAGTAGCTGTGGTCGCCTTCTGAACGATCAAACCCTTTTGCTTCGAGGGAAGCTTCCACCTGTCGTTTGTCACGCTGCACAGTTCACCTCATGAAGAGCAGCCAGGAGGTTATGTTTCACGGCAATAGCTGCGCTGGTCAACTCCTCGTCGGCAGCCATTGCATAGGTGTTCCCACAAAAAGGCTATTTGCTCTCTAAGCTCAAAGTCAAGCTGATCTCTGGTGTAGGCGTAGACATCAATCCCCAGTTCCGGCTTTTCGAGGCAGTAAAGCTGCTGGGTTTCGTCAAGTTCCGGTGTCAATTCCAGTGGTTTGCTGAACTCAAATACTCTTCCGGCATATTCGATCATCTGGAGATAGAAGGCAGAGAAATCAACTTCTTCGATACTCTCCACATTGATGATTTTTTTTGGCAGGTCGTTTTCATCCATAATAACTTCACCGGTGACCTGAATCAATTCTCGTGGTCGTTCCAGCAACATCTCTTCAAGGGCTTCACTGTAGGTGCACTCAAGCTCTCTGTTGTTTGCAGGGTAGACGATCCTGATTTTGCGTTCATCAAATTGAATCTCCGACAGGCGCCCGGTAACTGTGCGCACCTGCCGTTCCGGATCGGCGGCTGTGGAGAGGCATGATTTGGCGCGTTCGCTCAGAGAGTCCAACGAAACACTGAATATACTTGCCGGTTGCGATATTCCTGCTTTGATACCACTTCCCGGGCTGGGGGTCATTGAGCGGACGGCATCAATAAACCGGTCGCGCCGTGTACTGTCCGGTATTCTTGCGACAAGTCCTGATAGTTCGCCGGTCGATATAAATGTACAACAATCAGAAAACAGCTCCCCGACAGCCTCAACATCGTTGATTGCAAACAACGTAACGGTGGGGTCGCCAATCTCTACCGGTACGATGTAGCTTCCCGGCTTAGGCAGTGAACAGAGGAGAGGGTATTTAGCGTCAACAGTTTTATTGATCCGTTCGCGTTGACGCACAGAGATATTTTCGTATTGCATGGCAAGCAAGTGCACCGCCCGCTGCATAGCGCCAAGGACTTGTGTCAAGGTTGCGACCGGCAGCATCTGGCCATCTGCGAATCGCCCCTCAAATTTTATTTCAAATTGTCTCTTGTCACTCATGAAATGTAATCTCCTGATTAGACTCATTCAGACGAGGATATTTCGCATAATGGGGTGAAAATGTAAACTATAATACGGTAATGGTACGTTGAAACACGTAAAGTATACTCAGTATTTCAGCCCGTCGCGGAGGAGTAGTGCAAACTGCTCTGCCGGTACCGGGCGGCTGAAC
>JAFLLC010000079.1 GCA_019162745.1 Deltaproteobacteria bacterium
GTAGTGGCGGATTAGGCGGTATGCTGGGGGATATACTGGGTGGCAGCGGTGGCAGGAGCGGACGCCGCGAGACTGCCGTTGAAGCGCTGACCAAATCCGCCGCCCGAGCCATCGGCAGCCAGGTCGGGCGCTCCATTATCCGCGGCGTGCTGGGCAGCCTGTTCGGCGGTAAACGCTAGTATATTGTGTCGCTTTTTGAGTATATTCGGGATGTTACTGGAAAAGCCTGCCTAAAGTAGGCTTTTCATTTTCCTGAAGTCAACTGATCAGGTAAAGCAAAGGAACTGACTTTACATGAAAATATTGCATACATCGGATTGGCACATAGGACGGGCGCTGTATGGCCGCAAACGCTACGAGGAATTTGAGCAATTTCTTGACTGGCTGATCCGCTGTATAGAGAACGAAGGGGTCGAGGCGCTGCTGGTTGCCGGCGATGTCTTCGACAACGGTACGCCGAGCAACCGTGCGCTGGAACTCTACTATCGCTTTCTCTGCCGCGTGGCGGGGGCGGGGTGCCGTCACGTTGTGGTGACGGCGGGCAACCACGATTCTCCCTCTCTCCTCAATGCCCCCCGCGAAGTGCTGCGCTTCCTCAATGTTCACGTAGTCGGCTGTATGGCTGAGGATGCTGCGGATGAGCTGATAATCCTGAACGATGTCCATGGTAAACCTGAGCTGATCGTCTGCGCCGTCCCGTATCTGCGCGATCGCGATATTCGTCGTGCCGAGGCGGGCGAAACCTTTGAGGACAAGGGGCGCAAACTTGTGGATGGTATCCGTGACCATTACCGTGATGTGGGTAAAGCGGCTGTTGCCAGGCGGGCCGAGTTTGGCGGAGAACTCCCCGTTATCGCCATGGGGCATCTTTTTACGAGCGGTGGCCAGACCATCGAGGGGGACGGTGTACGGGAGCTGTACGTGGGGACTCTTGGGCAGGTTCGGGCCGATATTTTCCCTGATTGTTTCGCTTATCTGGCTCTCGGGCATCTGCACGTGGCGCAGCGGGTAAGCGGCTCGGAACTCCGCCGCTATTCGGGAGCACCACTCCCAATGAGTTTCGGCGAAGCTGGGCAGACCAAAATTGTTATCGCGCTGAATGTGGATGCAAACGGCGTGACGGTACAGGAAATAGCGGTCCCTTGTTTCCAGCCATTGGCAACGGTGCGCGGCGACTGGAAGCTGATCACCGAACGGATCGCCGCTTTAAAAAATGGGAGCGATTCAGTCTGGTTGGAGGTGATTTACGAAGGGGGTGAGGTCATCGGTGACCTGCAGGAGCGGCTTGCCGGTCTGGTCGATGGAACTGCCCTTGAAATTCTGCGGACAAAGAACATGCGCCTGGTGGAGCGGACCTTGAGCCGGATGGCGACGGAAGAAACTCTTGATGATCTCACCGTTGACGATGTATTCGCCCGTTGTCTCACAGCCCATGAAGTACCGCAGGAACAGCAGGCGGAACTGGTTGCGGCGTTTCGCGAGACGGTTGCCGCGCTGCACGAAGATGCCGCGTTGGGGGAACTATGAAGGTCCTCCGCCTTTCCTTCAAAAACCTGAATTCCCTGGCCGGAGTGTGGGAGGTTGATTTCAAACACCCCGACTACGTTTCCAGCGGTATCTTCGCCATCACCGGCCCGACCGGCGCAGGGAAGACGACCATCCTCGATGCCATCTGCCTGGCGCTGTACGGCCAGACCCCGCGTCTCGGCAGGATCACCCAGGGCGAAAACGAAATCATGTCGCGGCAGACCGGCGAATGTTTTGCCGAGGTTGAATTCGAAACGGCTAAGGGACGCTTTCGCTGCCACTGGAGCCAGCACCGCTCTCGCAAGCAGGCAGACGGCCAACTGCAGTCGCCACGGCATGAGATTGCCGCAGCCGAAAGCGGGATGATCCTTGAATCAAAACTGAGAGCTGTGGCCGACAAGGTCGAGGATGTCACCGGCATGGACTTCGACCGCTTCACCCGGTCGATGCTGCTGGCGCAGGGGGGCTTCGCCGCTTTCTTGCAGGCCCGTCCCGACGAGCGCGCCCCGATCCTGGAGCAGATTACCGGCACCGCAATTTACAGCCGGATTTCCATCAAGGTTCATGAGCTTACCTCGGAAGAGCGGAAGCGGTTAGGGGAGTTGCGTACCGAGCTTGACGGCATTCAGTTGCTCTCTCCCGCTGAGGCGGAGGCTCTGCAGATTGAAAAGTCTCAATTACAGCTGGCGGAACGCGATCTGGCCGCCGCTACACGGATTATTGGCGAAGCCCAGTCATGGCGCGAGCGGATTGGGGCGCTTGAGGGTGAACTCCGACAACTCGAAGAGGCCAGGTTCGTATTTGAAATCCGCAAAGAGGCGGCTGCGCCGGAATTAGAACAACTGGCGGCGGCCGGCCTGGCCCTGAAACTTGGCGGTGACCACGCCCATCTCCTTTCGATGCGCTCGCAGCAGGAAGGTGAACAGGGTGAACTGGCCGTCGCTGCAGCACGTCTCCCACAGCTGCAGCTAGGATGGCAGGCGGCCTTTGAGGCGTTGGAGCTGGCGGAGGACCGACTTGCACGTGCCCGGGTTGAGCAGGAAAAAGAGGCGGAGCTGATCCGGATAACGCGTGAGCTTGACGTCAAACTTGGTGAAGCCGGCGCCCAGCTGCAGAACGTGGCGGTTGATATCGAAAAAACCGGTCGACAGAACGGCGACTATTCCCGCGCGATAACAGCATGCGATCAGCGCATGAACGCGATAGATGGTGAGCTGCAAACGGTCGCGGCTTTCCTCAGTGAACATCAGGGTGATGAGGCATTGACCGAAGCGCTGACCGGGATCGAACAACAGCTGAAAGCGCTCAAATCCATCGATAATCAGTATTGCGACATTAAGGAAAAGCTGGAGCGGCATAACTCCCTGATAGAAAGCACCAGGCTCGCGACCAGCCGTGCCGAGAGCCTGTGGCAGGGTGTACAGCACGCTGTTGCCGGGGCCGAACAGCAGCTGGTGACGGTACATGCGGCACGCGAAGCGCTGCTGCAGGTGCAGGGGCGTGAACTTTCCGCATGGCGCGATGAAGCGGAAGTGCTTGCTGCCCGACTCAGTCGTCTGGGGTTGGTTCAGGAAGCGTTGGCACGGATTGAAGAGATCAAGCCGCAGCTTGCAGAGCTTATACTGCACAGTGAGGAGCTTGAGCAGAAACGTACCTTCCTTGTTCAGCAGGAGGTGACTCTAACGGCGGAGAGTGAACTGCGCGAGCAGATTGCCCGTCAGAGGCAGGATAACGTCATACTGCTCAACCGGGTGCGCAGCCTGGAAGACGATCGCAAACAGCTTGCGGATGGCGCACCATGCCCGCTCTGCGGCTCCGTTGAACATCCCTATGCCGCCGGTAATATTCCGCAGCTGGACGATGCTCAAAAAGAGTTGGGGCTGGCCGACGCCGACGTGAAAAGGGTGCGGGGACAGCTCTCCGCTATCAAGCTGGAACTGGTCGCCGTCGTCAAGGACCTGCAACGGTCAAGTCATGAACAGGCCGAGCTTCAGGGGCGGCAGACGCGCGATGAGGCTTTCTGCAGGGACGCTTTTGCTGAACTGGGGATGATTACCGAACCGGGCGCACCGGTTGACGTGGAAACGCTGTCGTATGTCATCCGGCTCAAGTCGGATGAGTGCCGGGAGGGTATGATCAACCGGCGTGGTGTCATCCAGAATGCTGAACAGCACGAGCAGGAGGAACGGCGTGCTCAGGCGGCGCTTGCCGCGCTCAAGGACGAGCTCGCCGGGCATGACAAGGCGCGGCTGGCCGCCCGGTTGGGTCAGGAATCAGCGCTGTCGGAACGGACGCGTCTGGAGGTGGAATCCGCAGATCTTCATGAGCACCTTGAGCGGGTGCTGGCCGAAGTTCGTAGTGCTGTTGCGGTATATGGCTACCAGGAGGTCGTTCCGGACAAGGCTGATGAGCTGCTGTCGGCCCTGACAGTACGTCGTAATGAGTATGTTCAGCGGCTGCAGACCCGTGAACAGCTTGAAAAAGGGAGGGCCGATGTTGCGGCTGAAAGGGAAACGAAGCGTGCCCTGCTGGCAGAATCGGGAAAGGCGCTTGTCGATAAGGAACAGCAGCTGCGCGATAGGATCTCTCAGCGGGATGGGATGGTAGAGCAGCGACTGGAACGGTATGGAGAGCGCAATCCGGATGTCGAGGAAAAGCGGCAGGCTGATGCGCTCCGGCAGACCGGTGAACTGCGCGAAGCTGCGCTGCAGGAACAGCACCGCCTTCAGTCTGAACTTGGCGGGTTAAAGGGGCAGATTGATCGGCTGACGCTCTCCATTGCCCAGAGAGGCGAACAGCTTTCCGGGTTGGAAACGACCTTTTCTCTGCGGCTTGTTGAGAGCAAGTTTGCCGATGAAACAACCTTTGTGCGGGCCTGCCTGCCGCAAGAGCGGTTTGATGCACTCGCGCAGATGGCCGATGCTCTGCGCAGTGACGAAACCGCACTTCAGACCCGTCACCAGGATAGTACAAAGGCTTTGGCGGGCGAGCTGGATAAACATCTGACCGACAAGCCGCTTGAACAGATCCGTGAGGAGAACGAGGCTGTTACCGGACGATTGAGCTTATTTCAGCAGTCACTGGGGGCGCTCGACCAGAGGTTGCAGCAGCATTCCGAGCAGCAGCGGCGCCATCTGAGCCGGCTTCAGGCGATTGAGCTACAGAAGCGGGAGTGCGACCGCTGGGAGCGGCTGCATAGCCTGATCGGTTCCGGAGACGGCAAGAAATTCCGCAATTTTGCCCAGGGGCTAACGTTCGAGCTGATGGTCGCCAACGCCAACCGCCAGCTGCAGAAGATGAGTGACCGCTATATCCTTGTGCGGAACAGCGCCGAGCCGCTCGAGCTGAACGTCATCGACAACTACCAGGCGGGGGAGGTCCGCTCCACCAAGAATCTGTCAGGCGGTGAAAGTTTCATCGCCAGCCTTGCTCTCTCACTCGGTCTTTCCAGTATGGCGAGCCGCAACGTGCGCGTCGATTCGCTCTTTCTCGACGAAGGGTTCGGCACCCTCGATGAGGATGCCCTGGAAACAGCTCTGGAAACGCTTTCCGGCCTGCAGCAGGACGGCAAGCTGATCGGCATCATCTCCCATGTTCCGGCGCTTAAAGAGCGCATCGGCACACAGATTCAGGTGGAAGCCGGCAGTGCCGGACGGAGCAGTCTGAGCGGCCCGGGGTGCCGGAGTATTTCTTGAATTCTTGAATTCAAATCAGGATTTAAACAGAAACGGCCACCGGAAGTGTATAATTCCGGAGGCCGTTTAGCATATAAACACATCTCTGTTACTGGGCAGCCTTGACCATCAGATCACTTACCAGCTTCGTAAAACGGAGTGGATCTTTGATTGTAGAACCTTCCGTCAAAAGTGCCTGATCGTAAAGCAGGTCGGCATAATCAGCCAGCGCTGCTGCCGAGGCATCTTTCTCGTGGATTGATGCCATCGCCTTTAAAATGGCATGATCAGGGTTCAGTTCCAGGATACGCTTTGAATCCGGAACGGTCTGGTTCATCGCTTTCATGATGCGTTCCATGTTGGCGTTCATGCCGTATTCATCGGCAACCAGACAGCAGGCGCTGTCGGTCAGGCGGTTGGAGAAGCGAACCTCCTTGACCTTGTCCTTGAGGCGATCGCTCATCAGGGATATCAGATCACTGAACTCCTTCTGGGCCTCTTCACGTTTCTTTTCCTTTACCTCTTTCTCTTCGTCGCTGTCCAGGCTGATATCGCCGCGATCAATCGCTTTGAGGTGCTTTTCATCATATTCGGTCAACGATTGGACTACCCACTCATCGACCGGATCGGTCAGGAAGAGCACTTCATATCCCTTGGCGCGGAAGGCCTCAAGATGCGGTGACTGATCAAGGGTTTCACGGCTGGCGCCAGTGATGTAATAAATATCTTTCTGCCCTTCCGGCATTCTGCCAACGTATTCCTTCAGGGAAACAAATGAGCCCGCCTCGGTTGAGGTGCTTTCAAACAGGACTAGTTCCTGCAATTTTTCCTTGTTGGCGTAGTCAAAGTGCATACCTTCCTTGATGACCTGGCCGAACTCCTTCCAGAAGGTAACGTACTCGTCGAAGTTTTGCTCCTTAACTTCCAGTAATGTAGAAAGAATCTTGCCGACAAGACTCTTCTGGATCCGCTTGATCTGGACGTCTTCCTGCAGAACTTCGCGGGACACATTGAGCGGCAGGTCGGATGAATCAACGACCCCTTTGACAAAACGGAGGTAGTCCGGAATCAGCTCTTCACACTTGTCACTGATAAAGACGCGGCGCACGTACAGCTGAAGGCCCTTCTTGCGGTCATTCATGAACATGTCGAACGGTTTCTTGGCCGGCAGGTAAAGCAGCGCCTTGAATTCACTGGCCCCTTCGGCGGAGAAGTGAATTGTGCGGAACGGCGCGTCGTAATCGTGGGAGACATGCTTGTAGAATTCGGTGTATTCCTCTTCTGTGACGTCGCTCTTGGCGCGGG